>QNFK01000483.1 GCA_003645495.1 Gammaproteobacteria bacterium | reverse complement strand
ATGGATGCATTGGCTATAAATCCTGAAAATACTGGCGCTTTAGAAATAATTGCCGTCTCATATGAAAACCTTGGATTGAAGGATAAAGCATTGGATAATTTCGAAAAACTGTATTTAGAGACAGATGATTTCCAGACACTATATAGAATGGCATTCCTGCAGTATGACCTGGAGAAATATCTGCAATGTTCCACGAATATTGACATATTGATGCAAGCACCCGAAGCGGCGGAAGCCACAGCATCTTATACTTTTGAGGAGGAGGAAAAGGAATTTTCAATTAAAGTTCCCCTAATCAATTTAAAAGGTCTCGTAAATGTAGCCCAGGGTAATAATGACCTGGCAAGGCAGAACTTTGAAGAAGCACTTCAATTGGCACCGGATTTTATTCTTGCGCAACAAAATCTTGATGATTTGAATAAATAGATCATTTCTGGTCAAATGTTATGTATAGAAAAACCCTGTAGATACCTGCAGGGTTTTTTATTGTGTGCCGTGCATGGCGAATAACTTGACGGTGAGAGTCCGTTATGGGGGTTTGTAGTTGCCAACCATTAGCCAAGAGCAAGGGTGTCCATTGCGAGGTGGAATCTGAAGGAAGCTGGCGGCAAAGTTCCGGCCCGAGGAACACGAATATCATCAGGCATACCCAATGGGACGAGTTTGCAATACAGAACGAAATCCAAAATACTACACAGACATTGGGGTGTAAATGATACGGGTACATGGAAGGAAGGTTATTTGTCTTACCGCGGGAGATCTCACGGACGTGTTGAAACAATTCCGATAGCTATCGGAAGATACATGGTTGAAACAAGATTTACTGGGAGAAGTCAGCAGAAGTCATATTACCTGGTATACGGCAGTATCAGGGAAGGACTGAACCTTAAAGAAGTGAGAGTAAATGAATGTTACTGTATGAAGGGGCGAAAGCAGAAAATATCGAAAGATACCTACCAGCAAACAGACAGGCCGGAAGCCGAAGGATATGCAGGAGGGCAGACTTTTATATGGATAACTGAAAACAACCTTACAAATACCGATCAACTGAAATATGGATTGCTAGAACAAATCCTTTCCCCCACGAATTTGAATCAAGCCTTTAAACGGGTAAGGAGCAATAAAGGGAGTGGGGGAATAGACAAGATGGAAGTCGAATCCCTCAAGGATTATCTTGTTGCCAACAAGGAGGAACTTGTCACATCCATATTGGGCGGAAGATTCCGTCCAAATCCAGTCCGTCGGGTAGAAATACCCAAGGACACTGGGAAGAAGAGACAGCTTGGCATCCCCACGGTAGTAGATCGTGTAGTCCAACAGGCTATCACGCAAGTCTTATCACCTATTTACGAGAGGCAGTTTTCAACGAGTAGTTACGGATTCAGACCCAAACGCAATGCGCATCAGGCATTGAACAAATGCAAAACCCATATCACAGCAGGATATAAATACGCTGTAGATATGGATTTGGAAAAGTTCTTTGATACGGTAAATCAGAGTAAACTGATAGAAGTATTATCAAGGAGGGTAAAAGATGGACGGGTAATTTCTCTCATCCACAAATACCTCAATGCAGGAGTAGTAGTGCGTAATAAGTTTGAGGAAACGAAAGTAGGTGTGCCACAAGGAGGTCCCTTGAGCCCACTATTAAGCAATATCATGCTTAATGAATTGGACAAGGAGCTTGAAAAACGTGGTCATCGCTTTATTCGTTATGCTGATGATTTAGTCATATTATGCAAAAGCAAACGTAGTGCTGAGCGTACATTGGCCAATATCATCCCGTACATTGAAGACAACCTGTTTTTGAAAGTAAACAGGGAAAAGACGCGTGTAGCTTATATCTCAGAGGTAAAATTTCTGGGATACTCTTTCTATGTGAAAAGAGGTGAGGGACGACTACGGGTACATCCGAAAAGCATTGCAAAATTGAAAGAGCGGATAAAAACGCTCACATCAAGGAGCAATGGCTGGGGAAATGCAAAACGAAAAGAAGCACTCAGGCAGTACGTTACAGGCTGGGTGAACTACTTTAAGTTGGCAGATATGAAGACCCTTCTACCACGGGTGGATGAATGGTATCGCAGACGTTTACGGATGATTATCTGGAAACAATGGAAACGGATTAGAACCCGTTTGCGGAATCTCATAAAGCTTGGTATTGCAAAACACAAGGCATGGGAATATGCGAATACTAGAAAAGGCTATTGGCGTACGGCCTACAGTCCAATCTTGACCAGGTCAATCACCAACGATCGTTTAAAACAAGCAGGATACATCTTCTTCACGGATTACTATCGGAAGGTCAATGGCATAAATTAAGGAACCGCCGTGTACCGAACGGTATGCACGGTGGTGTGAGAGGACAGATAGGGAATTAATCCCTATCTTCCTACTCGATTGGTTTTATTAAGACTATTACCCCAGTTTGAAAGTAATAGGTAGAATCATACGTACTTTTACCGCTTTTCCTCTTTGCTTACCCGCTTTCCATTTAGGAGAACTTTT
>QNFK01000482.1 GCA_003645495.1 Gammaproteobacteria bacterium | reverse complement strand
CGGCGGCAGCCTGAATTTCGCGGCGGTGGCCAGCGCCACTAACATGCAGGACAGCAGCTTGCTGACGGCAGCAATTGCTGCTGATAACGTGATAACCAATCTGCATTTCCTGCTGATTATTTTTATTCCGGGCATCGCGTGGATGGCCAGCAAATATCCGACGCATCACATGGATAACGCCGTGCAGGTCGATCTGGATGCGAAGAGTCCGCACCACATCGCCGACCTCGATATTGCAGGGCTGCTCGGTTCGCTGGCACTGGCGTTTCTGCTGGCAGCGATCGGCAGTGTGCTCGCTGATCTTGCAGGGAAACCACAGTTTTCAATTCTCGCCATTACTGCACTTACCTTGATGGTCGCGACGCTTCTGCCGCATAAGGTGGAGAAGCTTTCCGGACATGCAGAAGCGGGCAATGTGCTCATGTTTATTTTTCTCGCAAGCGTCGGTGCAAGTGCAGATATTTGGGAGTTAATTGATATCGCGCCGGTATTCTTTGTCTTTGCGACGGTCATCATAATCGTCCACCTCGTGATTCTGTTTGCTGTGGGTAAAGTGATGAAACTCGACCTCGCGGAACTGGCGATGGCCTCTGCGGTTTGCATCGGCGGCCCGGCAAGTGCTGCGGCACTCGCCTCGGCCAAAGGCTGGCGCGATCTGCTGATCCCGGGAGTGCTCGCAGGGTCATTTGGCTACGCCATAGGCAGTTTTATCGGCGTGGCCGTAGTGGAATGGCTGAAATAGCGGCCTGCAATCGTTTGGTCAGCTTATTCCTGTAGTATCCGGGGTCATCACAAGCCCAATAACAACTAAAAGAGCTTACTTATGCAGGATTTCGTCAATTCTCTGAACGCCATTATCTGGAGCAACTGGCTCATCATGCTCGCGCTTGGCGCCGGACTGTTTTTCTCGGTGCTGACCCGCTTTGTACAGGTCCGCCTGTTTAAAGAAATGCTGCATCTCCTCTTTTCCAGCAAAGCGTCAGACAAAGGCATTTCGTCGTTTCAGGCCCTGGCCGTTTCTCTGTCAGGCCGTGTCGGTATAGGCAATATTGCCGGCGTTGCGGCAGCAATCGGCTTCGGCGGTCCCGGCGCGGTTTTCTGGATGTGGGTTGTTGCTTTCCTTGGTGCCTCGACCGCTTACGTCGAATCCGCGCTGGGGCAAATCTACAAAGAAGAAGATGAGGGCGAGTATCGCGGTGGCCCTGCTTTCTATATCGAGAAAGCGATGGGGCAGAGATGGTACGCCTGGATTTTCGCTGTCGTAACAATCATTGCCACCGGCTTGTTGTTGCCTGGTGTGCAAGCGAACGGTATCACCAGCGCGGCTGAAGTTGCTCTTGGTACCGGCACGATCGTAGCGACGCCTTTCGGTGATCTTGGCATGACCAAATTGGTCACCGCCATTGCTGTGGTGATGGCACTGGGCTTCATCATTTTCGGTGGCGTCAAAAGAATTGCCAATGTTACACAGGTCATCGTGCCGTTCATGGGCCTCGCCTATATCCTTGCGGGCCTGGTTGGCATTGTGATGAATATTGGCGAGTTACCGAGAGTCATTGGCCTGATCATGAACGACGCCTTCACGCCCATGGCGGGCGTTGGCGCAGCGATTGGCTGGGGTGTGAAAAGAGGCGTTTATTCCAATGAAGCGGGACAAGGCACGGGACCGCATGCGGCCGCCGCCGCCGAGGTGCAGCATCCGGCGCAGCAGGGCCTGGTGCAGGCCTTTTCGGTATATGTGGACACGTTATTCGTCTGCTCCGCCACAGCATTCATCATCCTGATTACAGGCGCCTATAACGTACACGGCGAAACCGGTTTCCTGATACAGAATTTACCGGCCATGACTGAAGCCAACAGCCCTGCGTTTACTCAGTTTGCAGTAGAGAGTGTTATGCCGGGGGTCGGCAAACCATTCGTCGCAGTTGCCCTGTTCTTCTTTGCATTTACAACGCTGCTTGCCTATTACTACATCGCTGAAACAAACGTTGCCTACCTGCGAAGATTCTTCCGCTTTCCAGGGGAGATGCTGTTTTTGAAGATTCTCATGATGGCTTCCGTTTTCTATGGCGCCGTTAAAACAGCAAACCTTGCCTGGGGTCTCGGCGACATCGGTGTGGGCCTGATGGCGTGGCTAAACATCATCGCTATTCTTATTTTGTTCTTCATGGGCAAACCCGCGCTCAAGGCGTTGCAGGATTACGAGAAACAACGAAAATCCGGGGTGACGAAATACACTTTCGATCCGCAGGCGCTGGGCATCGAGAATGCTGATTTCTGGGAAAGCAAATTAAAATAGAAACCCGGACCTAACGGCTTAATCCACAAAATAACCTCCAATAAGGGATTCACTATGAGACACAAGATGTTTCTGGCAGCACTCTGTGTTGCGACCGTTTTCTTCTCAGACTTAATCGTCGCACAGGAAAATACGACCAACGAGCAAAAGGCGATCCTTGTTACCGGGGCAAGCACCGGCATCGGTCGGCATATCGCAGAAACGCTGGCT
>QNFK01000481.1 GCA_003645495.1 Gammaproteobacteria bacterium | reverse complement strand
GCAGAAATAAACCTGCCGGGCATCAACCAGGTCAATGTAAATCCGAAAGTTGGCCTGACATTTGCCTCTGCACTGAAGGCGTTCCTGCGCCAGGATCCGGACGTCATAATGGTCGGTGAGATACGTGACCTCGAGACGGCGGAAATCGCCATCAAGGCTGCGCAGACCGGTCACCTCGTGCTTTCCACCCTGCATACCAACGATGCGCCAAAAACATTGACGCGTTTGATCGATATGGGCGTGAAACCCTATGCGATAGCAACTTCGGTCAGCCTGATTATCGCGCAGCGTCTTGCCCGAAAGTTGTGCGACAACTGCAAGGAAGTCAAAGATATCCCGCGCGAAGCACTGGAAAAAGAAGGCTTCGAAGCTGAAGACATTGAAAACGGCCTGACGATATTCGGGCCGGTAGGTTGCAAGTCCTGCAATGGTGGATACAAAGGTCGTCTCGGCATCTTCCAGGTGATGGAAGTCAGCGAGGCAATGGGCCGTATAATAATGGAAGGTGGCAATGCGATACAGGTTGCCGATCAGGCTGCGAGTGAGGGGGTCATCGATTTACGTCGTGCTGGTTTGAACAAAGTCCGGGAAGGACTGACCAGTCTTGAGGAAATCAACAGAGTCACAATCGAGTAGATTGGGACCGGGCTAACGGAAGAGAACTACGATGGCACAATCAGCGGTAATGACTACAACTCCGTTCCTCTGGGAAGGAACCGACCGGAATGGCAAAAAGGTCAAAGGAAAAGCCAACGCCTCGAGCGAGGCTGCTGTGCGCGCCGACCTGCGTCGCCAGGGCGTCGTCCCAAGCCGGATCAAGAAAGACAGCCCCGGTCTCTTCAAGGGTGGCGGCAAGGTCACACCGGCGGATATCTCTATTTTCAGTCGCCAGTTGTCGACCATGCTCGCGGCCGGTATCCCGCTCGTGCAGTCATTCGAAATCGTCGGCAGCGGTCACGAGAACGCAGCCATGCAAAAGCTTATTTTTGCGGTCAAAACTGATGTAGAGGGTGGTAGCTCACTGGCGGAATCACTGGCGAAACACCCACTTTATTTCGACGATTTGTTCGTCAATCTTGTCGATGCCGGTGAACAGGCAGGTGCACTTGAGACCTTGCTGGACAAGATTGCCACTTACAAAGAAAAAACTGAGGCTATCAAGAAGAAGGTCAAGAAAGCACTAACTTATCCGGCTGCGGTACTGGCCGTCGCTTTTGTCGTGACGATCATTCTCCTGATTTTTGTCATCCCGGCATTTGAAGACCTGTTCCAGGGATTTGGCGCAGACCTGCCATCTTTCACGCGCATGGTTATTGATTTGTCACAGTTCGTGCGTGACAAAGGCTGGTTCCTGGCAATGGTCATCAGCGGCGCAGTTTACGCCTTCATGTATTTCAAGAAGCGCTCCAGGCCAATGCGGCATTTCCTCGACCGGGTGGCGTTAAAAGCGCCAATTATCGGGCCAATTCTGCAGAAATCTGCAATTG
The DNA here is from genome assembly GCA_003645495.1 of Gammaproteobacteria bacterium. Taxonomy (GTDB): domain Bacteria; phylum Pseudomonadota; class Gammaproteobacteria; order Steroidobacterales; family Woeseiaceae; genus SZUA-117. Next base: position 1,033 of record QNFK01000481.1, on the reverse strand, counting down.
CACGGTACGCGCGTACGCTGTCGACGATGTTTGCGGCGGGTGTACCGCTGGTTGAGGCACTGGAATCTGTGGCTGGCGCAACCGGTAATATTGTTTACGAAATTGGCGTTTTGCAGATGAAAGACGAAGTATCCACCGGTCAGCGCTTGCAGCAGGCAATGGAAAATACAGATTTGTTTCCCAACATGGTCATCCAGATGATTGCGGTTGGTGAAGAGTCCGGGTCACTGGATGAGATGTCTTCGAAGGTGGCGGACTTCTATGAAGAAGACGTTGATAACGCGGTCGACAACCTGTCGAGCTTGCTGGAGCCGATGATCATGTCGATTCTTGGCGTGCTGGTTGGCGGACTGGTTGTCGCCATGTACCTGCCAATCTTCAAGATGGGATCTGTCATTTAGCCCGCATCAGGCTGGCCATACAAACAATTTAGATCAATAATCGAGCGGCGCCTTTTGGCGCCGCTCCTGTATTCGCTCCCTAAACAAGGAATTGGCAAACTGATGCAAGCGTTATTCGCCGAATCACCACTGCTTTTCATCGGCATAGCCTCCCTGCTGGCACTTCTGATTGGCAGTTTCCTGAACGTAGTCATATACAGGCTGCCGGTCATGATGGAGCGCGACTGGCGCGCACAGTGTGATGAAATTAGTTCGACGCCTGCCGGTGACTTACCAGAAGGCCGCTTTGACCTGACGGTCCCTCGTTCGCGCTGCCCGACTTGCGATCACCAGATAACGGCTCTGCAAAATATTCCGGTCTTAAGCTACCTGTTCCTCGGCGGAAAATGCGCTAATTGCAAGGCGCCAATATCGCGGCGTTACCCCGCCATAGAATTACTGACTGCCGTTCTCAGCGGCGTCGTGGCCTGGCGCTTCGGTTTTGGTTGGGAGGCCGCAGCCGGTATCGCGCTTACGTGGACATTGATCGTCGTCAGTGTGATAGACATTGATCACCAGATAATTCCGGACTCGATTTCCCTGCCGCTGATCTGGGCCGGACTGTTTCTGAGCCTGTTTCACCCACACGAAGG
>QNFK01000480.1 GCA_003645495.1 Gammaproteobacteria bacterium | reverse complement strand
GCCTCGGCAAATAACTCTTTTTCGTCTTTATCGAGCTTCAGGTCGAAACGCGCTGGTGTCGCCATTTTACTATCCTCAAGTTCCGCGGCCCTTTGCTGATCATATGATCTGGTGAAATGGTACGGTATTTTACCGTACCCCAGATTCAAGTCAATCGCCCTGATATCAAACAGATTAACCAGCACCTGCAAGAATCCGGATCCGGGACGCACATCAATTGTGCAGCCCTGCTCCTGCGAGGGCTACTTGCAAATCAGGAGATTTGTAGAAGTTTCGTCCCCCGGGCACCGGCACCCACCATTTGACCGGCACAGTCGCGCGCGATCACCCATCTGCAAATAAGTCTATTAAGTGGTGCCCGGCACCGAGGTTTGGGCATCGAGGTTCACCTACCTGCCGCGTCTTTCCGCGATTTGCTCAAGGCTCGAAATGTTCACCGATCCTTCCGGAAAATTTGCGCGCAACTCAAGGCTCCCGCCCATCGCTTCGATATAACGCCGTAGTGTTGAGATATACAAGTCCGTGCGACGTTCGAGCTTTGAGACAGAACTCTGCTTGATATCCAACAAAGCAGCCAGTTGCTCCTGGGATATTTGCCTGGCGCGGCGCAGCACATGCATCGGCATCTCGTCCAACAGCGCCCTGGACATCGCGCTGGCCCTGGCACGCTGTGCAGGTGTCATCTTGTCACGTAAATTCTGAAACTTCCGTGCCATTACATCTCTCCTTCGCGCTTGAGGCTATCGATATGTTCGTCGTAGAGCCTGTCGGCTAATGGCACAAATTTGTCATACCAGCGACCATCTCCGCTCTTGCAACCACCTGTCAACAGTATCGCGACACGGCGCGGGTCGAAGGCGTATAGCACCCTGTACGGTTCACCCTGATGTTGAACTCGTAGCTCTCGCATATGCGAGTGTCGGGATCCATTAATACCTGAGCAATAGGGATACCGAAGCTGGGCACACTGTTGTTCCAGTAGCTGCACGTATGCATCTACCGATACCTGCTCTTCGGCTGTCAGGCCGTTCCACCAATCTTCAAAATCACTGGTGTATTCAACCTCACAGCTCACGCGCCGTTCCTAAGCAGCAGCATTTTGATGCAGCCACTTATATTTATTCCATTGAAAGAATATAGCTTAGAGGGCATATCGCGTCAACCGACAATGTCCGGAACGCTCACCATAATTGCCCGGAGCGACCAACATCAGCCCGATTCTTGCCCGTTTAGACGAAAAATGAATGGTGCAATCAGCCAGGCAGTCAGAATTCTAAACAGCACTTGTAGGAGCCCGCCCAGCGGGCGATTGCCGGTCTTTCAGTAAATCCAGCATATCATCCCGGCACCGAATTCCTTCAAACAAGTTCAATGCGCAATTCGCGGCCAAGAACACGTGCAGCATTCAGCAACGTCGCCAACTGGATGCTGTCGTTATCCGGATCAAGAATCCGGTCCAGTTGACTGCGACTGGTCTTCATCGCCTTTGCCATCTGGTTCTTGCTGATCTGCTGTTCCGTCATGGCCTGTTGCAATTGCCAGGCCAGAACGCGTTTAACGGCAATGGCGGTAGTCTCCGCCAAAGTGCCCTGCTCTTTCAGGTATTCCTCGAAGGACTCACCGACATGCCCTTTTTTCTCAATCATGATGTTATTTCCGTCTTTCGCTGCAGAGCGAGGTCTAATTCCGGTTTTGGTGTTTTGCGTGTTTTCTTCACGAAACCATGCAGCAATACCATCTGTTCATCGACCACAGCAAAGATGATGCGGGCTATCCGACCGTTGCCTATAGATGAGCGGATTTCCCAAAGGCCGTTGCCCAGCGATCGACAGAGTGGCATCCCGACCGGCCAGGCAAATTCCGCAGTCGCAATGTCGTATCCGATCAAGCGGCGATCTTCTTCATCCAAGCTATACAACCACTCCCTTACAGGCCTGTTGCCGCTCCCGGATGCGAAAAACACAGCCGGGAGTTTCTTCAGATCCATTATTGTACCTCATAAGGTACAATGTACTTTTCATAGTACATATCTGTCAACCTGATATTGGATGCATCGGGAGATTAAGGAATCAAGGTGTCAGCCGCGATATTGCGCTCGACATCGCAACTCAAGCCAGACTCAAAGCCCGGCTTTTCATCGACAAATGGCAGCTGAATTAGTCAACTAAGTGAACACCGGCACCGACTGGTTCCGCTCCTACAATTCTAACTAGTAATGTAGGAGCCCGCCCAGCGGGCGATTGCGATCTATTCACAATTAAGCGGTGCCCGGCACCGGTTGCTCTATTTCCGACAGTTAGCTCTCGCCAATCTTAAGAAAATCCGTAGGAGCGGCTTCAGCCGCGAATCCAGACCACGCAACCAGACGAATCAGAGCAAATCCGCAAGGGCCCCCGACCGCGCAACAGAAACAGCAAAATTACAAATCAACCAAGCGAACACCGGCACCGACTGGTTCCGCTCCTACAATTCTAACTAGTAATGTAGGAGCCCGCCCAGCGGGCGATTGCGATCTATTCACAAT
>QNFK01000479.1 GCA_003645495.1 Gammaproteobacteria bacterium | reverse complement strand
TCCGGTGATGAGCAGGATGCCACCGGTAGCGACCAGCACAGTGGCCAGAAGCTGCAATCTTGCGGCGGTACGGATGCCCAGAATATTGATCACTGTCATGAATATCGCAGCTACGACACCCAGCAGCACCCAGGTGAAATGCACATCCCACCCGGCGACGGTCCAGAGATAGCCACGACTGAATCCCGGCGCCAGGTAATCGACCACCGTTGGCAAGGCTACTGCCTCGAATGCGACGACCGATACATAGCCGAGCAGGATTGCCCAGGTACAGATGAAGGATGCCGTTCTGCCCAGGGCACGATACGAATAGACATGTTCACCGCCAGCCTGCGGCATGGCCGAGGCCAGTTCCGCGTAGGTAAGGCCAACCAGGACAACAGCCACCCCACCGATTGCGAAAGCCAGGATGGCACCGACGCTACCAGCTGAAGCAATCCAGTTTCCGGTCAGTGCAACCCAACTCCAGCCGATCATCGCGCCAAACGCCAGCGCCAGCACTTCCTTGCTTTTTATTACCCTTACAAAATGTCCGTCAGACATCGTCTCTCCGGGAGATTGAGGGGATTGTCGTGCTGCCTTGCTTCCCTGACAAATACAAAGATCGCTATCGCCCGTGCCGATAGACGGATCGAGGCGACGTTTAATCGATCTTAACTATCGTACGGCGGGCTCCTACAATTCCTATTAGCACCTGTAGGAGCCCGCCCAGCGGGCGACCAGCGAAATATGCCTGAACATTACATCAACGCTTCATCGCACGGCCAATAATTAGTTTCTGCAGGCCATGCTGCGGGTTTTCCACAGCAGACAATTTCGACTCTTTCACGCATCATTATCATATTGTTTTAAGTTCTTCATCAGGGATTCGCGGCAAAAAATTGAACGCAGACATCGACATCTGGAGACTGGCGGCCGGACTCGGTCTTTTTCTGTTCGGCATGCACCAGCTGGAACAGTCACTCAAGTTGCTGGCCGGGAGACCATTCAAGAAGTTTCTTCGCGAGCATACGACGCACCCGATTAAAGGGGTGCTTGCCGGCGCGCTGTCGACTGCCGCCCTGCAGTCCAGTTCCGTGGTCAGTCTTATCGTGCTCGCGTTCGTCGGCACTGGAATTATTTCGCTTGCCAGTGCTATCGGTATCGTATTCGGCTCGAATCTCGGCACGACCGCCACCGGCTGGATAGTTGCGACAGTCGGTTTCAAGCTCGACATTGAAGTGCTGGCCCTGCCGTTGGTTGCCATCGGCGGGTTCGGCGTGGCCTGGTCGGCGACAGGGACCAGGCGCGCAGGCTTCAGTCACCTGGTTGTGGGATTCGGCCTGATGTTGATGGGCCTCGACTTCATGAAGAGCGGCGCCATCAGCGCCACTGCGCTGTTTGATCCGGCAGCGTTAACTGAATATTCGCCAATCGTATTTCTGCTGGCGGGATTTCTAATTACCGCAATAATTCAATCCAGCTCGGCGACCATCATGATTACCCTGAGTGCACTTTACGCCGGGGTGATACCGCTGACGTCTGCAGCTGCTGTTGCGATCGGCGCTGATTTGGGCACCACGATAACCGCGCTGCTTGGTGCACTGGTCGGAGCAACAGACAAAAAACGAGTTGCCATAGCGTTGACTATTTTTAACGTAGTAACTGACACCATCGCTTTCGTTTTTCTACAACCTATATTGCGGATTGTTACAGTTTTCGCCGGAATTACGGATCCATTGTTTGCGCTGGTCGCTTTCCACAGTCTTTTCAACCTCATCGGCATAATCATATTCCTGCCGAGCATCGGCCTTATGAGTCGGCAGTTGGGCAAGTTGTTCAGTAAGACAAAAGAATCGCGATTGCGACACATTAAGAAATCCGACCTCGCTGTCCCTGAAGCAGCGATCGAAAATATCAACAGAGAAACTTACAGACTGATCGATCAGGCGGCTGCACTGAATCAAATCAGCCTCAACCTTCCGCCAAGCCACACATTTTACGACAGTGAAAGTGACCGGCAGGGTGTCAGAGTGTTCCAGCCTGGTGCCATCTATGACACCAGCTATGCCAGCATCAAGCAGCTCGAAGGGGAAATTCTCGCCTATGCTTTACGGCTTCAGGAAGAACGCCTGGAAGCAGACGAATCAGCCCGTCTTGGCCAGGTCATCGTCGCCATTCGAAATGCCGTACATGCCGCCAAGTGTGTCAAGGATACGCGCGACGATCTGCATTCATTCCGCGAGTCCATCGATGATCATTTCAATGCGTGGTTCGGCTTTTTTCGCGGTGCAACCCGGGAGTTTTTTGAATTATTCGATAGCGTACGAACAGTCGATATACCTGCGCACCGATTCGAAATCCTGGTCGAGTTGAAAAACAAGAACGAAGCGCTGCACACGAAGATGCACGCCGACATATATAAAGAGGTCGCCCACGGTCACCTGACAGAAGTACAGATATCGACCCTCCTGAACGTCAACCGGGAACTCTATTTGTCAAACCATGGCCTGTTGGCCTCGCTGGCCGACGTTCTTCTGGACGCAGCAAGC
>QNFK01000478.1 GCA_003645495.1 Gammaproteobacteria bacterium | reverse complement strand
GTGAAAGCAGCCGAAAAGGTCAGGAGTCTGCGCGGTAGAAATATCCGTAGCGAAAAAGTGCCACAGCGAGGACAGTTTTTCGTTCTTTTGAGGCGCATACGCCTGCAGGGATGCAGGCGGTAGAGCGAAGCAGGATGCCCGAGCCGAGCGGGCCTAAGCAACGAGAAAGAACGGAAAAATGGACCGCTGTGGTGCTTTTGCACGAGTCCATGGATGGACTCGGTAGAGCGAAGCAGGATGCCAGAGCCGAGTAGGAATACTTTCTACCGCGCAGACTCCTAGTATCGGCCACAGATCCTAGGCGAAAAGCACCGGGCGTTCGTGCCAGCTGACAGCGTAGCCAGGGGTCGAGACACAGTCTGCCGCAACCCATATATCGGCTACAGCAACCAGGCGATCCTGCGCATATAACAACGGCAACCGTGCCCGCATCCATGGCAAAACACCCTCCTGCTGCAACAGCTTTTTGAGTTTATGCGTGCAATCGTGCCCAGGTAGTCGGATTTCTTCGCCACCTTGCCGATAGCGAACCGCAAGCCCCCGCTCTGCCAGTTGCGGATCGATGCCGCCCGCTTTGCCGGCATCCAGAAGCAAAGCACCCATACCCGGACCGAGTTGCAGCATTTCGTCGGACACCAACAGGATTTTATCGTCCGTACTGTCGGCGGCAGGCGTTGCCGGCAAAACATACAGATGCTGTCGATAACGGCGCAGCTCGGCACCAGGCCAGGTCACGACAGGCTGCGCGTCCTCGCGGGCCGGAATGAGTTCATGTACGACCTGGTAAAGCCGCGTTGCAGGTGCCGGCGGCAATCCACTGCGACGAATCGCTCTACGCAGTACGTTGCGCTGACGCGGCAGCGAAAGTTCCTGTATGCCGGCTATCGCCAGGCGCTCCGGACTGCCAATATTTTCAAGGTCCAGATCGGCCAGGTCATTCAGCAGCTCGCTGCCTTCGCCGGCAAGGTCAGCACTTTGTTTCAGGCGCGCTGCTACCGCGGGCCAACGTGATGCCAGCTTCGGCATGATCTCCTTACGCAGAAAATTCCGGTCGAAGCGGGTGTCGGAATTCGATGGATCCTCGATCCATGCAAGATTATGCCTGGCGGCATAGGCCTCGATAGCCGCAGCTGGAACGCCGAGCAGCGGCCGCAACAAGCGCCCCAGAGAGAAATCCTGTAGCGCACCAATACCCGCCACTCCGGCAAAGCCGCTGCCACGCATCAGGTTCAACAACAGCGTTTCGGCCTGATCGTCTTCATGATGGGCGCTCAAAAGACAGTCACCGGGCTGCACTAGTTGGTGAAATGCCGCGTAGCGAGCCTGGCGCGCCGCCGCTTCGGGACCTGAGCCTACGTCTTCCGCGACCGCTACCTTACGGCTAACGTACTGCATACCCAGTCCTTCCGCGAACTGCTGACAGTGGCTGTCCCAACTTGCAGAGTCCGGATTCAGTGCATGATCTATATGCACGGCGACCACCTGTTGCTCGATCTTCTCGCGGCAATCTCCAAGAGCATGCAAGAGCACAGTCGAATCGACTCCGCCACTAAACGCAACCAGCCAGCGCAGCGGCGGATCGACAGACGTCATGGTTTGGAGTCGCGTAAGCAGAAACTCAGAATCAAATGTCATACATTTGCCAGCTTGAGGTGGCATTCAGTCCCGCCATTCATGAATTATTCGGGCCAGGAGTCTGCGCGGTAGAAATATCCGTAGCGAAAAAGTGCCACAGCGAGGACAGTTTTTCGTTCTTTTGAGGCGCATAGCGGGCCTAAGCAACGAGAAAGAACGGAAAAATGGACCGCTGTGGTGCTTTTGCAGTAGGAATACTTTCTATCGCGCAGACTCCTAGGTTTCCTTATATTGACCGAAACCTGCCAGGCGCTGCTGTCGCTGGTCCAGTAGTTGATCAATATCCAGCTGATCAATATCGTCAAGATGTTTCAATATTGCATTACGAATAACTTCTGCCGTCGCCTCCGGATCACGATGCGCCGCGCCCAGCGGTTCGGGCAAAATTTCGTCGATCAAGCCAAATTCATTGAGGCTGTCAGCGGTGATGCGCATGGCTTCTGCCGCATCTTCCGCTTTTTCATTACTCTTCCAGAGGATTGACGCGCAGCCTTCAGGTGAAATCACTGAATACACACTGTATTGCAACATTAATAACCGGTCGCCAACGCCAATAGCCAACGCGCCGCCCGAACCACCTTCGCCAATCACAATACTGATAATGGGTGTGCGCAACTTGGCCATAAGAAAAAGACTGTATGCGATCGCCTCACTCTGGCCGCGCTCTTCCGCGCCCATACCCGGATAAGCGCCCGGCGTGTCGATGAATGTGACCACAGGCATCGAAAATTTCTCTGCCATTTTCATCAGGCGCTGCGCTTTGCGATAGCCCTCGGGCTTGGGCATGCCGTAATTTCGGCGCACCCGTTCTTTGGTATCACGACCCTTTTGATGACCGATAAACATCACTGCACGACCATCAAGGCGGCCAATGCCGCCAATGATTGCCGAATCATC
>QNFK01000477.1 GCA_003645495.1 Gammaproteobacteria bacterium | reverse complement strand
GGAAAACCCAGGGAACCTCACCACGCATGAAAATCTATAGCGGAATCGCACCGATCGTCATCTTGCTCAGCTTGTCCGTCGCGGCAGATGCCAAAGAGGGGGAATCACCGGGAAATGCGTTGCTGATCCAGGCGGATTTCGCCGGCCTTGTGATGACGGGCGTCGCCTACAGCGTGAGCGAGGGCCTCGACATATTCAATGTGCGCCCGCTGATCCCGCTGTATGACATCCGGGCAGCCAGCGCCAGCATGGCCTATAACGCGCAAACCTGGCCGGCGGGAACGGTGTTCGTGTCCGTGGTCGATCCCGGTGTCGGAACGGCGCGCAAATCCGTCGTATTGCAAACCAAAAACGGCTTGTTTTTTGTCAGTCCCGACAATGGTTCCCTCTCGGGACCTGCGAACGACTACGGCATCAAGGCGGTGCGCGAGATCGACGAATCCGTGAACCGTATTCCCGGCAGCGATTGGTCGCACACGTTCCACGGCCGCGACGTGTATTCGTATACTGGCGCACGACTGGCGGCCGGCGTCATTGATTTTGACGAAGTCGGGCCGCTGCTGGCGCCGAAAGTCATGATGCTCGCGGAATTGGGCGCGAGGTTCGAATACGGTGTCCTCTACGGATATGTAACCGGCGGCACGGGACGCCTCGGCAATATCTCGTTCAGCATCGATCGCCATTTGTTCGACGAAATTAACCCGGCCTACGACGAGATGTATGAAGTGGTTATCAGGAATAACAATCAGATTGCCTGGCAGGGGGCGCTGCCCTACACGAAATCGTTCGGTGACGTTCCACTCGGGGACAACCTGCTGTTCGTCAATTCGAGCGGCGACACCAGTATCGCCGTCAACCAGGGTAACTTTGCCAGCAAGTATGGCATTGGTTCGGGCGAGTCCTGGACCATCGAAATCAGGAAACAGTAGCCGCTTATGAAACGTCACTTCGCAATTATCCTGCTGGCGCTTGCCGCCATTGTCCTGACCGCCTGTCAGCCGGACGCGCGACAGCCGCAGGTCGACTTCGAATTTGCGTCCATCGAGACCAGTGTGCCCTCGCGCGGGGTGGCGGTCCCGGTGACTTTCGTTCATCCAGTGACGGCCGGCAATAAAAAATTCCCATTGGTGGTGCTGGCTCATGGACACGGCGGGACGAGAAACGAGGCAGGTGGATTTACCCAGGTCGCCGAACGGCTGGCCACGCTGGGCATTGCATCGATCAGGATGGATTTTCCCGGCTGCGGCGACAGCGTGGAGTCGTTCGCGAATAACAACATGAGCAACATGTTGCAGGATATCGAGTCTTCGCGGGACTTCGCGCTGTCACGGCCGAACATCGACCCAAACCGCGTTGGCATGCTCGGCTTCAGCATGGGCGGGCGGCTGGCGTACATGGCTGCCGCCAAAGACAGCTCATACAAGGTGCTGGTGACCTGGGCGGCCGGTGCGGCCAACGGGGCTGGCAGTATGTTTGAATTCGTTGGCGGGCAAGATGCTTACGACGCGATGAAACTGCAGGCGGCCAGTGAGGGTTTCGCTCCTTTTACCACGCCGTGGGGTCAACACGAGGAACTCGGATTGCAGTTTTTCACCGACCTCGAAACCAGCAGGCCGATGGATGCGGTCGGCAAGCTGACTGTGCCATTGCTGGTGCTGTACGGTGACCAGGATCAGGTGGTATTACCGGCCGTTGCCGAGGCGGTGATCGCGGCGGCGACGAGCAGCAGTGAAGTGCAGCGCCACGTCATCGAGGGCGCCGATCACGGGCTGGGGCTGTTCACCGACGAGCCGCATTACACGGAAGAAGCGGTGTCGACTACGGTCAGTTTTTTCGCCGATCGGCTGTAACATCCCGCAGCCAACCGTAGGAGCGGCGTCCCCGCCGCGATTGTTGATTCGCGGCGGGGGCGCCGCTCCTACGGGTCATTGCCCTCGAGAGAGCGGTAGCAATCCGGCGTAAAACGCGGCACACAAACACACTGCAATAACAGGTCGATCTCTCCCGTATTGGTGATGCGCTGGGACACACCCACCGGAATCTCCACCGTGTCGCCCGGCCCGACTTCGACCTGCGGCCCGCCGCCGACCTCCATCCGGCCATGACCCTGCACGATGTAATACCACTCGCTGACCGACAGGCTGTGCAGTTCTGTCACCACGCCGGGCTCAACCCGTGAATCGGCCAGCGAAAATCCGGGAATTGCCTCGCTATTGATGAGTTCGCGAATGAAGCAGCGCTCGCTGGTCCAGAATTCCCCGTTGCTTCCCGCTTTGAACACTGGCTCACTCAAGGTCATTTCCGTTTCCCTGCGATCAGGGCGACAATACTGCAAAGTACGCAGGAGAAAAACCGATGAACAATGCCGTTACGGTGCCGCCGATTGCAGACCTGCTGAGTCTTGCGGGGCAGCGTGCGCTGGTGACCGGTGGCAGCGGCAACATAGGGCGCGGCATCGCGCTGCGCCTGGCGCAGGCCGGTGCCGATATCGTCGTGCACTATCGCTCCGATGCCGTGGGTGCGCAGCAGACGGT
>QNFK01000476.1 GCA_003645495.1 Gammaproteobacteria bacterium | reverse complement strand
TTACCCCTTCGCCCTCCGGTTGAGGACCGGAGTTCGTTTCCCGACCTTCGCTGCCAAGATCCTCCCACGCCTGTTTTTCGATGTCGACGGGCGCAACAGCGTCTTTGCCACCACATCCCGCAAAGGCGGCCACAACCGCGATGAGTAACCAGACTGACTGGTGTCGTTTGATTATTAGTAGCATCCCTGTTCTCCCTGACTGTTCTGTAGTCGATAATATGCCGGATTGGTGAAGCCGGCGTTTCAATCCTGTTAAAGTGACATAGTATGAAGAGTGCACCGCAAAGAAAAGGAAGAAGAAAAATGGTGATCGTGGTCCTGGTGGTCATTTTCCAGATCCTCGGAATTACTTCAGCGGTTCATGCGGTTATGAGTACACGCACTCCGCAGGGTTCAATAGCCTGGGCTGTTTCACTTATCGCCTTGCCTTATGTATCCGTACCCGCCTACTGGATATTTGGACGAAACAAGTTCAATGGATACGTGCTCGCACGACAAAATGAATTGGAACTCGTTAATGGGTTTATCCAGCAAGCGAACGAACAAATTGACGCAATCATTCCGGCTGACGAATGGCGGGCCGGGGCCCTTACAGGTGTTGAGAAGATGGCGCGCATACCGCTCACCGGCGGGAACAGTGTCAAACTCCTGGTGGATGGTGATGCCACCTTTGCAAGCATTTTTGCAGGCATCGAATCGGCCAGTGAGTACATCCTGGTTCAGTTTTACATCGTGCATGACGATGAACTGGGGCGCGAGCTCAAAAACAGGTTAGTTGCGAGAGCAAAAGACGGTGTTCGCATTCTGTTTCTCTATGATGAGGTCGGAAGTATCGGTCTGCCATCTTCTTATACCGCGGAGTTACGTGCAGCTGGCATCGAAATATTTCCTTTCCACAGCAGAAAAGGATCCGGCAACCGTTTTCAGCTGAATTTCCGCAATCATCGCAAGACCGTTGTGGTCGACGGCCACACCGCATGGATTGGCGGGCACAATGTAGGTGATGAATATATGGGCCGGGATACCAGTTTTGGTCACTGGCGCGATACGCACATGCGCGTCGAGGGCCCTGCTGTTATTGGCGCACAACTCGCTTTTGTCGAAGACTGGCGATGGGCGACCGATGAGTCGCTTACGGGCCTGACCTGGACACCACGCATTTCCGCTGACGGAGAAGCTCTGGCGCTCGTTGTTGCCAGTGGACCAGCGGATGAGATGGAAACGGCGTCTCTCTTGTACACACAGGCGATAAACTCCGCGTCCCGACGCATCTGGATTGCCAGTCCGTATTTTGTGCCCGACGACGCCGTTGTGCAGGCGTTACAGCTGGCCGGTCTGCGCGGCGTCGATGTAAGAATTCTGATTCCGCAAAAGGCGGATAGTCAGCTTGTTACGCTGGCCGCGTATTCATTTTTTAATGAAATAAGTGCTGCAGGTGTTAGTTTCTATCGCTATCAGGATGGTTTCCTGCACGAAAAAGTGATGTTGATTGACGACAATGTGGCAACTGTTGGCACGGCAAACTTTGACAATCGTTCTTTCAGGTTAAATTTTGAAATCACGGCCATTGTCGTTGATCATGACTTCGCGGCAGATGTTGAGAAGATGTTTGAAGATGATTTTGAAAATTCACGGATCATGAAGCCGGATGAGTACGACAACAAATCGTATTGGTTCAAGTTGAAGGTGCGCACGGCGAGGCTGGCAGCGCCGGTTTTGTAAGTTTTGGAGACAAGCCGTAGAGAATCAACGTCATTGCGAGGAGCGAAGCGACGCGGCAATCTCTCGACTTTGTCTTGTGGCCTCCGGCCTGCGTTACTATAGCCTGTTAGAGGTTGCCGCGTCGCTTCGCTCCTCGCAATGACGTCTGTTTTTTCGGCTCATGATGGGGACGTAATTAGGGGGACAGTGACCCTAATTCAATTGCGATGTGTCGTAGGAGCGGCTTTAGCCGCGAATTTTTAGCCTAACAGTAAACCATAGAATTCGCGGCTAAAGCCGCTCCTACGGTTTGTGCCAGATCTGTTGGTTAGTGCCTATTTCGATCGTTCGAAGACTACGTTACCGTCGAAGATTGTCATCGCTACCTTTGTATTGCCGATTTTTCCCGGCTCATCCTTTTCAGCCAGTTCGACGATGTTTTGGTCAAGCACGATGATGTCGGCGATTTTGCCGGCTTCAATACTGCCAAGTTTATCGTCGTGTCCGAAAAGTCTCGCACCATTAATCGTAAATGCAGCAATTGCAGAATGGATATCAATTCTTTCCTTTTCGTTTAATACGGTCTCACCATTACTGCGATAAATGGCTTGCGCCAGGCTTACTAGCGGCATCGGATCCCGGCTACCGACTGGCGCATCACTGCCATTGACGAGGAATCCGCCATAGTCCTGAATGCTCTTCGCCGGGTAAACGTTCTTCATGTAATAGTTATCCGTGTTGTAGAGATCCGCTACACCATCGAGTTCATCAATGAATGGCGCAACCATCATTTCGTACTCAGTACCGGAGGCGGTCCAGACGAAAGTAAATACGACT
>QNFK01000475.1 GCA_003645495.1 Gammaproteobacteria bacterium | reverse complement strand
TGCCATTTGCACATGCTCGTTTCACCAGCAGCATTCTCTGACACACGTCGTCGGATTGTCTGCAATCCGCCACGCGGGCTTTGGTGAAAACTACGGCGTACAGATTGTGGAGGGACCGTTGTCGGGTATGTTTTCCCGGGCTGTCGTGGTCCTCGATGAAAACAATACCGTCGTATACCGGGAGCAAATCGCAGATATCGGCGAGGAGCCAGACTACATTGCCGCCTACCAGGCGCTTGGCATTGCAGTCGATCCACAGGAACTTGAAGACTGACCGCGATGCGGTTCTAAAGGACTCTCCATGGGCGAACAACTAATATTCGAAAAATCACGCAGTGGGCGGCGCGCTTTCGCGCAGGCACCGCTCGCAGCATCTGCCGGCAAAATTCCGCATGCACTGCGTCGTGAAAGTGCACCTGATCTGCCACAAGTATCCGAGTTACAGGTTGTGCGTCATTACACCAGGTTATCGCAGCAGAACTTTTCGATTGATACGCAGTTTTACCCGCTTGGTTCATGCACGATGAAATACAATCCGCGGGCGTGTAATGCGCTGGCGTTGTTGCCCGGGCTCGCGGGCAGGCACCCGCTGGGACCCGTGAGTCACGGCCAGGGTTTCCTCGCCTGCATGTATGAATTGCAGGAGATGCTCAAGGCAGTGGCCGGTATGCAAGCGGTGTCCCTGACGCCGATGGCGGGCGCGCAGGGCGAGTTGGCAGGCGTGGCGATGATTCGTGCTTACCACGTTGCTCGCGGGGACGATGAACGCGACGAAATCATTTGTCCGGACGCAGCACATGGCACCAACCCGGCGACGGCAACGATGTGTGGCTGCAAAGTCAGGGAGATTCCGACTCTGGACGATGGCGATGTTGATATCGAGGCGCTTAAAGCAGTAGTTGGGCCAAAGACGGCCGGAATCATGCTGACGAATCCGTCAACGCTCGGTGTATTCGAACGCAGGATCATGGAGATCCAGGAAATTGTGCACGATGCCGGCGGACTGCTCTATTACGACGGCGCGAACCTGAACGCTATTCTCGGCAAAGTAAGGCCTGGCGACATGGGCTTCGATGTTATCCACCTTAATCTGCATAAAACATTTTCGACGCCACACGGTGGCGGTGGCCCGGGTTCCGGTGCGGTAGGGGTCGGCGAACGCTTGCAGCCGTACATTCCAATTCCGATTGTCGGTATGCAGGAAAAAGATGGCGCGACTTATTACGACTGGCTGGACGAGAAAGATGTGCCACAAACTATCGGCCGCCTTTCGGGGTTCATGGGCAATGCCGGAGTTTTGTTGCGTGCCTACGTCTATATGCGCATGGTGGGCCGTGACGGAATGAAACGCGTCGCAGAATTCGCGACGTTGAATGCTAATTACCTGCTGGCGCGCCTCAAAGACGCCGGATTCGAGATTGCTTATCCGGAACGGCGGGCGAGTCACGAATTTATCGTCACATTGAAGGAAGAAGCAAAAAACCTGCATGTGAACACGATGGATTTTGCGAAAGCGCTACTGGATAAGGACTTTCATGCGCCGACAACATATTTTCCACTACTGGTTCCTGAGTGTCTTTTAATTGAACCGACCGAGACTGAAACCAAGGAAACCCTGGATCGCTTTGTTGCAGCGATGGTGGAGATCGTGACGGAGGCCAAGGCGAATCCGGAGCGCACAAAGGGTGCGCCATACAGTACGCCGGTGCGCAGACTCGACGATGTGAAGGCTGCCCGGCAGCCTGACCTGGCATGGAAACCCGCATCCTGATTCAGTAATCCGTCCGCTGGTGCAGGGCAGCTGATTCCGGGCTCTGCTGGGCGACCTGTTTTGTGGACTCTGACTACGCAACAAGCGGCCGAAATCCGGCATAATTACTGACGTCTCGCAGATATCCGCACCAATTGTGGCTGGCGGAGGGAACCGCGGCGCAATCTGTCAGTCCGAATTGCTGGCCCCTGTAATTAGTTTCATCTCTAACTTTTCCTACGGACGCAAGAATTAATGCTGAAAATACAACGCCTGGCTCTACTGATCGCCTTCATATTCGTGTCGCCCGCTCATGCGGAGGAGTCTGATTGGGCCGGAACGCTGGAGAGGATTTCCACGGGTGTCGTATCCATACGCATCGACAGTACACGCGCCTTCGATACCGAGTGGAATGCATCCACCCAGGCAACAGGATTTGTCGTTGATGCCAAACGCGGACTGATTCTGACCAACCGACATGTCGTCACTCCGGGACCAGTGGTCGCTGAAGCGATTTTCCTGAATAACGAAGAAGTGCGGTTAACGCCAATTTATCGTGACCCCGTGCACGACTTCGGTTTTTTCCGTTACGACCCGGAGGACCTCATCTACATGGAACCCACTGAGTTGCCGTTGGTGCCGAACGGTGCAAGCGTTGGCCGGGAAATTCGCGTCGTTGGTAACGATGCCGGCGAACAGCTATCCATCCTTGCAGGAACGATTGCACGCCTTGACCGCAAAGCGCCGGAATATGGTCGCGGCAAATACAACGACTTCAATACCTTCTATT
>QNFK01000474.1 GCA_003645495.1 Gammaproteobacteria bacterium | reverse complement strand
GGCAATAGCCGATATCATTGGTCTGGATAACGGCAAGGAAATCGCCTCCGGTCTCATCGCGGCTATCGATTCCGTTGTTACGCACGAGGGTACATGCCTGATCGCATTTCACACAGATGCGCGTCCTGAGGTTTTGCATCACACCCTCGAACCGGCCGGGCGAAAACATTACCTGGAAAGATATCTTGCAGGGCCTTATCTTCTCGACCCTTTGTACCAACTCGCCATTCGGCCCAACAAACCCAGCTTGTGCCGATTCCGCGATGAGTTGCCTGATAGGTTTCGCTCCAGCGAATATTACCGGCAGTACTGCGAACGCACTCACTTGCTCGACGAAATGGACTATCTGACGCCCATCTCCACGAAGACCACGGTCGCTCTTGTCGTCGGCCGGCGCAGCCGCATGTTCAACAAGGCGGAGTTGCAGCGTCTCGAAACGATCGAACCGATCGTGCAGGCAAGCATTCGCAGGATTTGGGATGCCTGGACATCCAGAAGCAAGACCAGGGATGGCGACGACGATGTTCACAAACGACTGACACAGTGTTTCGATAAATTCGGCGAGTCGGTGTTAACAGCCCGCGAGCGACAAATCAGCCAGTTGTTGTTGCGCGGGTATTCATCGAAGTCCATTGCCCGCGAACTCAAAATCGCACCGGGTACCGTGATGGTTCACAAGCGAAACGTGTTCAGCAAGCTCGGCATCAGCTCGCAATACGAGCTATTCTCGATGCTCATCGACGATCTCGGCCGAATTTAATAAGCACTAAATTATTTAATAAAAACAATGCAATAAGTAAGTTATACCGTCCTAATGGTATTCCTGGCAGCGTCATTCTCAGGGACAATCACGGTCACTTTTGAGCGACCGGTACAGGATACCTTTCATGTTTGATTTCGATTTTGGTCTGGGAGAGGACATCGATATGCTGCGCGAGTCCGTAAGGGGCTTCGCGAACGATCGTATTGCACCGCGCGCGTCGGAGATCGATGCATCGAATAAATTCCCGCGTGACCTTTGGCCGGAACTGGGCGATCTTGGATTGCTCGGCATCACAGTCGAGGAAGAATTCGGTGGTTCAGGACTCAGCTATCTTGCACACGTGGTTGCGATGGAAGAAATCAGTCGGGCATCCGCATCGATCGGTCTTTCCTATGGTGCGCACTCAAACCTGTGCGTGAATCAGCTTCGTCGCTGGGGTACCCAGGAACAAAAAGAAAAATATTTGCCGAAACTGATGTCTGGCGAGCATGTCGGGGCACTTGCAATGAGTGAGCCTGGTGCAGGTTCCGACGTAATGGCGATGAGTTCGCGGGCGAAAAGGGACGGCGAGGACTACATCCTGAATGGCAATAAGATGTGGATTACAAACGCACCGGAGGCCGACGTAACTATTATTTACGTGGGTACCAATACAGAGGAAGGATCACGCAAAAAACTGAGTGCGTTCATCGTCGAGCGCGACCGGCCAGGTATCAGCACGGCACAAAAACTCGACAAGCTCGGTATGCGCGGATCTGATACCAGTGAAATCGTGCTCGACAATTGCAAGGTCCCGGTTGAGAATCTTCTTGGTAGTGAGGGCCAAGGCGCTGCAATCCTGATGAGCGGTCTGGATTATGAGCGCGTGGTCCTGGCAGCTGGTCCGCTGGGCATCATGCAGTCGTGTTTTGATCTGGTTATGCCGTATGTGCATGATCGGAAGCAGTTTGGTCAGCCGATCGGGACATTTCAGTTAATGCAGGGAAAGATTGCGGATATGTATACGACGATGAATTCCTGTCGGGCATATGTATACGCAGCCGCAAAGGCCTGCGATCGGGGACAAACCACGCGCTTCGATGCGGCCGGTTGTATATTGCTGGCAGCGGAAAAAGCGACCTGGATGGCTGGCGAAACGATTCAGACGCTCGGTGGCAACGGGTACATTAATGAGTATGCCGCCGGACGCTTGTGGCGCGATGCCAAGCTCTATGAAATTGGTGCCGGCACCAGCGAAATTCGGCGTATGCTGATTGGCAGAGAATTGTTTAACGCAACAGGTTGAATCCCCGACGGCCATGCCGACAATAAAAAGCAAAATCAAAGCCGATTCGCAGGAATTCGCTAAAAACGATGCCGCGAATCGCAAGTTGGCGAAAGAGTTGCACCAGGTTCACGACACGATAGCGCAGGGCGGCAGTGAGCGTGCGCGGAAAAAACACCTGGGTCGCGGGAAATTACTGCCGCGTGATCGAATTCGTTCAGTCGTCGATCGTGGTGCGCCATTCCTTGAGATATGTCAGCTGGCTGCCTATGGCCTGTACGACGACGAAGTTCCTTCTGCAGGGGTCATTGCGGGCATCGGCCAGATAAATGACATCGATTGCATGATCATTGCCAATGACGCGACAGTGAAGGGCGGCACTTACTATCCGCTTACTGTAAAGAAACATCTGCGCGCACAGGAGATTGCAGAACAGAATCGCTTGCCATGTGTGTATCTGGTCGATTCCGGTGGTGCCTTTCTGCCACTGCAGGATGAGGTATTTCCGGATCGC
>QNFK01000473.1 GCA_003645495.1 Gammaproteobacteria bacterium | reverse complement strand
ATGGTCTTGGCTGCTGGTCTTTTTTCGTTCAGGTATTCCACGGCCTGTAGCAAGCCACCCGTGATGTCGGTGTAGGGTGACGAGCTTTCCGTTTCTACAAAGGTTTTGATCTGCTCCGCGAAAACGCGTTTCTGTCGGTTAATCGTGCTCGGTCGGTCATCAAAGGTGATTTTTGCAACGATGTCTTTTTCGCTGAAGCTGCCGGTATCGACCCGGGCGACGGCCATAGAATCGGTCGCGTCGAGCCGAGAGAGCGTATAGCGAATGATCTGCTCAGCCTTCTGCATCTCCTCGCGATAGGTGCCGGATGTATCTATCAACATATAGACGCCGGAGTTTCTCGGCTGCGATGGCGAGCAACCGGCGAGCAGAATACAAGTAATACCTAAACTGAAAATTTTCATAACGTCACCTTGCGCAGATCGTTGTCGCCGGAATGGCCGGAGTTACTGTCCCGCGATGCCCACCACAACGGGATGAAAAGCGGCAGGTCGTACATCTGGGCGACGAGCACACCAATGTAGCGAGAGCCGCTGCCAAGCAAACGCAGGGCTAACGAGGTGATGCGTAAAACGCCGATCGCCAGGAGGCCAACTACCGTACGTAGCGAATGCACGAACGTCTCCAGGGGAATGGCAACAAACGTCAATGCAAATGGCAATATGAATCCCATGCCCATCTGCGCCGCAGTCGTTATCCACATATAGTTATTGGCAATCACCTCGGCGCCATCGCCACGCAGGAGTGCGCTGGTTGCCAGTTCATCATGCAATAGCACTTCACGCATGAAGGCGAGACCGGCTTCCACACTGGCAAGCAAAAACAGTATCGTGAAAGTAATCCAGATCATGCGCACCCGGGTTTTGTCGGGTAACGCGCCAATAACCGGAAACAGGCGCGTGATTCGCAGTGACTCCATGAGGAACAGGCCCATGGAAATCTCAACCAGGATGATGACGAGGGCCGCGATATCGGCAGTACGGAAATTACCGATCAGGCTGGTGCCACCGACCATCTCTGCCATCGGCCGGGCGATCAGCGCAAAGTTGATCGTAGCGCCACCAATGGCAACGCACATGACCAGTGCCGAGACAAAGAAGTAGACTAACGAGGACGATGAAAGCACCGAAACAGCTCGATCCTCTCCTTTGACGATGTCCTCGTACTCCTGCATGTGGCGGTCAATAGTTGCCGAGCGGCCCAGCAGGCTATCGACGTTCTTGCCAACTTTGCTCAGAGTCTGTTGGATCTGCCGCCATTCCGGGCGCATCTTGCGTAATAGAAGGTGACGCTTTCCACTGGCCTCGTGGTAAGCAACCATGGCTTCCTTATGTGCTTTGACCAGCGATTTGTGGATATCACTCAAGACGCCGCCTACGCCAACGCGGCTGTCTTTGGAGTCGATTGCTGCGACGGCCTCAACCGCGTTTACCCATCCCGGTGGATCCGGCGGAACATCGACTGCCTCCCTGTGATCTTCCTCGATACGGTTGATCGACTCACTCAGGTTTCGATGCAATGCAGAGAAGTTCGCCAGGTCCTTGCGGACAGTTTCATTGATGCGATCGAATTCCCGCTCGACGATTCGCTCTTTTGCCTCGCGACCGGCTGCAAGCAGTACTTCTCTGTTTCTGTTTGCCAATGCCGCTTCAGCCTTTATCGCTGATAACGACGCAGTGCGAAACATTTTGTGTAACGAGCTGCCCGTCGCAAGGATGAGTTTGTGCGCTGTTGGTCGTGCGAAATAGAGTGCAGCGACGAAGAGGACGATCCACAAAATTGCGGATAGAACTGGGGAAGGCGTAATACTAAGGAGAAAATTCATTATGGAAACTCCGCTGTCTGCAGTGAAACGAGACCGGTGGCTTTGCGTCCCTCCCTCACGGAAGGTTTGCCTTTGTCATTTGATCTGGCAGAGTTTCACAAGCGAAAACGGACTGTCAATCAAATTGGTTGTTGTTTGAAAAATATTTTGATTACAAAATTAATGCAATGAAAAGCAACGACTTGCAGTTCGACATAATTGCGGAAAAAAAATGATCGGTCTAAAAACAATCGTCGATTGCGTAGACATGTTTTTGCAACATGTCGATTGCTTAAACATAAGCGATAGAGAGGCAATGTAGTGCCGATGATTTTGGGCCGCGTATCGGGGTTTTATTCGCGGCGTCTTCGCTCCCGCGCATCTCTCCAAACTGCTACATAAGCACATCAGTTTAGACAGCCGCTCCTACAGATAATTCCAGCCTGCGAGATTTTGCCAACGCCACTGCAATATGTAGGAGCGGCTTTAGCCGCGAATTGTTAATTCGTGCACCAACCGCTATCCGCCAGTCGCATCCGGATAAAGCGCCCGCAGCCCGTCAATCAGGTCGACCGCCATCGCATCAAGCGCAGCCCGGCCTTTCTCCTCGGTGGCGAGTGTTGGGTCGCCACGAATTCCGGTTTCGCTATGATCCACGCCAGACCCGGGACGATTAGCGAAGATGCTTCTGCGATAGAAAACAGTATCTGGCTGTACCAGCATCTCCCCATAGTCAGT
>QNFK01000472.1 GCA_003645495.1 Gammaproteobacteria bacterium | reverse complement strand
GCGTCGAGGTGCGGTTCCCGGATTCAATGGCCAACCCGTATCTCGCTTTCGCGGCGATGATGCTCGCCGGCCTCGATGGCATTCAGAACAAAATTCACCCCGGTGATGCTATGGACAAGGACCTGTATGACCTGCCGCCGGAAGAGGAGAAAAATCTGCAGCTGGTCGCGTTTTCGCTGGAAGAAGCGCTCGGCTCGCTGGACGAGGATCGCGCGTTCCTGAAAGCCGGTGACGTGTTCAGTGATGACCTCATAAACGCTTATATAGACCTCAAGTCGGACAACGTGATGCGCTTGCGTATGACGACCCACCCGGTCGAATTCGACATGTACTACAGCCTCTAGGAGCTTGCCGGACTTAGGGGATCGTAGCGAGGTGATGGGCAACGCAGGCCATTTATTCGATCGTTTGAGGAGAATGCGACTCAGGGATGCGAGCGGTAATGCGAAGCAGGATGCCAGCGCCGAGTCGGTTCCATTTGACGAAAAGGATCGAAAAAATGGACTTGTTTCTCATTGCCGCAGTAGATTCGGCCTAAGTACTACAGGCTCCTGGGGCGGGCAGATGACAGGGCCGGCCGCGAGCAGCCAGGCCAGCAGCGCTGCCGGACCTGAAAACAAGGAAAAACTGTGACCCGGGCGGCACTTTATTGCCCGTTAGCTGGTCAAACTGAAAGTAGCACTGCTATGCTAACCCTATGCTCAAACGGTCATTTATTGCATTCATCACCATTCTCGCCGCTGGCGTCGTCATGGCGCAGGCCTATAAGTGGGTGGATGATGACGGCGTGGTGCACTACTCCGATCGACCCCGGGAGGGCGCAGTGCGAATCGAGCTGCCCAAAAGCAGTACCCGACGAGCACAGACACCCGCACGTACGGTTTCGCGGCAACCCGCAGCAGCAGCTACAGACGAAGCGCCGGCAGCATTCAAGTACGAGAGTCTCGAAATTAGTACGCCTGCTACCGAAGAGACGCTAGGGAACATAGAGACCATTCTCAATGTGGCGCTCAGCGTCGAGCCGGGACTACAAACGGGACACCAGATTCGGGTGTACTTCGATGGCGAACCGCAGATGGTCAGTGGAACCAGCTTTCAGCTGGAAGGAGTTTATCGCGGCATACACAACCTGCAGGCGGAGATCGTCGACGAGAAAGGCAAGCTCATGATCCGCAGTCGGACCAACCGCTTCTACGTACAGCAGAACGCAATCGGCGGCGGTTAACGCCGGACGCAGACAAACCCCGCAAGAAAAAACCCGATGGTGGCAACAGCCCACCGCGGCGCGACAGCGTCATCGACAGCCTGAGCACGGGTGTCATCGTAGTCGACAAAAACCTGCTTGTTGAAGACCTTAATCCGGCAGCAGAAAACCTTCTTGGAATCAGTCAATCCCGCGCGTACGGGCAGCCATTGTTGCAACTCATCGGTGACGATAAAGAGCTGGCGGATATCCTGCACCGCAGCCTCGCCACCGGTTCAGCCTATGCCAATGAATTGCGCCTCGCGCCAACAGAAGTACACGCGGATGAGCGGCTGGTCGATTGTCGCGTATCGCAGATGCAGCAACCCGATGCAGACGCCTCGTTATTAGTTGAAATGACAGATGTAACCCGGCGCACCAGGATCAGCAAGGAAAATGCGCTTATCATCCAGCATGGAGCAGGCCGGCAAATGATTCGTCAGCTCGCACATGAGATTAAAAACCCGCTCGGTGGCCTGCGCGGTGCAGCGCAGTTACTTGAGCGCCAGCTCGATCGAGACGAACTGAAAGAATATACCAGCGTTATTATCAGTGAAGCGGACCGGCTCGCCGCACTTGTGGACACACTGCTCGGGCCCGGCGGCCCACCCAACAAGCGGCCCGTCAACATTCACGAACTGCTCGAGTATGTCGCGCGCGTGGTCGAACCGGATCTGGGCGAACGACTGACCATTATCCGGGACTATGATCCCGGGCTGCCGCTTTTCAGTCTGGATAGTGATCAGATGGTGCAGGCGTTTCTCAACCTTGTGCAAAATGCTGCCAGGGCGCTCGAGGGCCACGGCACGATTACGTTACGCACTCGAGCGGAAATCAATTTTACGATTGGTGATACGCGCCATCGGGTGGTCGCAAGTATAGAAATTGAAGACGACGGACCTGGCATACCGGTCGAACTGCAGGATTCAATATTCTATCCACTCGTAACCAGCCGGACCGATGGCACCGGACTGGGGCTGCCGGTGGCGCAGGAGCTGATTAGTCGCCATGGTGGCCTGATCGAGTTTGAAAGTCGCCCGGGGTGCACTGGGTTCCAGGTCAGAATTCCACTGTTGGACAATGATGAACAAACAAATGACGAATAACGAGCTGGAAATCTGGGTTGTCGATGACGATCAATCTGTTCGCTGGGTGCTGGAGATAGCGCTGCCCCAGGCGGACATGCGCACAAGAAGTGTCGAGCGCGGCGAACATCTGCTGGAAGCCCTTGGCAATGCCACCCCGGACGTCCTGATTACCGACGTACGCATGCCGGGAATGGATGGCCTCACCTTGCTGGATCGATT
>QNFK01000471.1 GCA_003645495.1 Gammaproteobacteria bacterium | reverse complement strand
TGCCAGGTTTCTGCCGGCCCCTTGACCGGTTTAAAAGTGCATTTGTCGAACAAGCCGAAGCGCCGTTCCTCGGAGGGTGCGCCTGCTATGTGCGTCATACCTTCGAGCTTGACGAAGCCTTTGGAGCCGTACACCTGGAAATTGAAACCACCGCCTGTAGCGGTCATGGTCGCAAGGTAACCGGACATGCCGTCTTTCATTCGAAATAAAATTGATGTTGTGTCATCCGCATCAACCTCGACAACGCGACGAAAACTCTGCGCATATACCTGATCGATTTCGCCACACAGGTCGATGAATCCATCGACTGCATGCACGCCCAATGGTGTGAGTCCACCACAAGGTGTTTCGTCCTTACTTGCACGCCAGGCGTCCGGCTTCAGGAACAGGCCATTTGGAAACGTCATCGTTGCCTCGCAATGCAGGATCGTGCCCAGCTCGCCGGAATTGATCATGTCACGTAGTTTGGTCATTTCCGGATGGAAGCGGCGATTGTAGCCAACCCCCAGCGTAACGCCGGCTTTGTCGCAGGCTTCAACGGCGGCGGTTGCGTCTGCTTTGGTTATGGAGAAGGGCTTTTCGCAAAACACATGCTTGCCTTGCTCTGCTGCCGCGATGGTCTGTGCGCTGTGCAGAGAGTTCGGCGTAACCAGGACCACGGCATCAATATTGGGGTCGGTCAGGATATCCTTGTATGAGGTTCGCAATTCAAGATCGTGTTCAGTGGCGAATTCTTTCGCATCATCCGAAAGAGAGCGAGTTGTGGCGGCGACAAAGCGAATGTCGTCGCTGATGCCGGATACGGTCTCTACAAGGGTCTTGCCCCACCAGCCGAGACCGACAATGGCTGCATTAATCATGGTGTCTGCTCATGTGACCAATAAATTTCAGCGGCAGTATATCGCTAAAAACCAATATTTCCACGTTTGATCGATTAAAATAACCGGCTCGCGTCTGCGCTCAGCGTTTTTGATGCGCAGCAACAAACGCCTGTAGTGCTAACGGAAAGTGGGAGGGTTCGTGGATTTATACAGCTGGTCATGGCTTTTTCTGGCCGCCTACGTCGGCTTGATGATGTTATTCGGCTACCTCGGAAAGCAGCGAGTGTCGAATGCCGACGACTTCGCCGTGGCGAGACAGGCATACGGACCGTTTGTGCTGGCTCTGGCGTTTGCATCCACCGCGGCCAGCGGTGCCACCTTCCTGGGGCTGCCGGGGCTGACCTACAGCTACGGGATGTCGACAATCTGGCTGGCTTTTCTATACCCGGTCGGTATTTATCTTGGCGTGCTGATCTGCCAGCGAACTGTGGCTAACTTTGGTAATGCCGCAGGCGTTCGTTCTATCCCTGAATATCTGGGGGAACGCTACCAATCGGAAGCATTGCGGGTATCCGCGGCAATATTCTCACTGATGTTGCTGTTTTACCTGGCGGGCCAACTGGTGGCAGGCCTGGTGATGTTTGAGATCATGCTCGGCGTGCCAAAAGGGATGGCCATGATGATAACCACTACGGTGCTGCTGGCCTATGTCACATTAGGTGGCGCGCATGCCGATATCCTCACTGACGGCGCGCAGGGTTTGTTGATGGTGTTGCTTGCTGTCGCGATCATCATCCTGTTCCTGCTTGGGGCAGGTGCCGGTGGTCTGGATAGTCTGCTGGACAATCTTGCCGGCCAGGATTCACGTTTGTTGCAGACGTTTAACCCCGATGTGGCCATTACGGCATCACTGTGGTCCATGTTTGCGCTTGTTTTTGCCCACATTCCACTGGGTATGTTGCCGCACATCGGCAACAAGCTCTGGGCGCTGAAGGATGCGCGAAGTAGAAATCGTTTCCTGATCATGGCTTTTACGTTCGGACTTGTGCTGCCGGGTATTGCGCTGGGTGGCGCGACTGCCCGGGCGGTGCTCGGCGATTCGTTATTGGGTGGTGGCGCAAATACGGCGTTGCCAGCATTGTTTATTGAATTATTTCCGACGTGGCTCGCGGCTTTGCTGGGTGTGGGCATTCTGGCTGCGGTCATGTCGACGGCAGACGGGCTGGTCATTTCCACGTCACAGGTCTTTGCCAACGACATCTACCGCCGCAGTATCGCGCCGCGAATACATCAACAGCACAGCGAGGAATCGCTGGATCGAAATGTTTTGTTAATCAGCAGGGTGGTTACGATGCTGACTCTGGTTGGTTCTGCGGCGCTTGCCTGGGCAGTCATGGATATGAACGTCGTCCTGCTGATCTGGGCAGGTGTTGGCGGCTTCATTGCTGCAATGGCAGGACCACTGGTGCTGGGAGCGGTATGGAACGGCGTTAGTCGTGCGGGAGCGCTCAGCGGATTCTGGACCGGTGCTATTGTCTTTATTGTCATTCATAGTGGAATGATTGACGCAGAATGGTTCGCCGGTACGTCTTTGGATGAATTCGGCACATGGTTCGCGTTCAATGCCAGGAGTCCGTATTCAGCGGCGGCGATGGGTGGCATGTGCTCGGTGTTTGTTACGGTCGTGATATCGCAGTTCTCAGAACCGCTGTCCCGGGATCATCTGGCTGAAGT
>QNFK01000470.1 GCA_003645495.1 Gammaproteobacteria bacterium | reverse complement strand
TCATCGTATCTCCCGCAAGAATTTGTAAGCAGTCTAGCATCTTGTTCGGATTGCCCGGGAATACGAGACGCTCGAGTGACCAATCCTGACCCGTACTTGCCGTTGGGACGAACGTCCGCTTCGGGTCAAAAGCGGCCTCTCAGGCCCATTCTAGCCCAGTGGCCGCTTTCGGGGTAAAGCGGACACTCGCCACTCACCATCAGCAGCGGCTGCTTTCGGCCAATACCAGCCACTCAGATGCTAATATCCAGACTGTTTTGAGAGGCTGCTTTTGACCCAAAGCGGATTAAAATCTACCGGAAAGTTTTCTTTGCGCACGCAGATTCGAGGTGCAGTATGGCGTTAAATGTTTTTTGGACAATGGCAAATCACATATTGAAAACGAATTGCTTTGTGTTGTTGGTATTCGCGACGACCACAGTATCACTGGCGCAGGACCGCGCCGCAAACTCAGACGACGTCGCCACCATCGATGGCCTTATCAATGCATACTATGAAAGCGTCTCGGGTCACCCAGGAAAAAGAGATGGTGAACGCATGCTGTCGCTCTTCGTTGAGGGCGGAAAGATCCGAATAGACCTGACGGGTGGCAAGCCAACGCACGAACTCGCCGAGGAATATCTTCGGACTGAGCGGTTCTTGACGATCTCAGAAGATTTCTTTGAGCGCGAAATCGCGCGTGATACCCAGAAATTCAGGGATATGGCCAATGTGATCAGTACTTATGGAATCAGCGACGCCGTGGAAAACACAAACTATACTGCGCGCGGTGTAACCGTTTTTCAATTGGTCCGGCACACAGGTCGCTGGTGGATTGTGAGCACGATGTATCAACGGGAGAGCGAGGAATTTCCACTGCCTGCCGAATTGCTCGACTAATGCGACTGGCCGCCGAATATTTACGGTAGAAGAGTTCTTTTTCTAACTGGCATAGATGATCTTGAAGATCGGCTTCTGGTCGGGAGCGGCCACTGGCATCCCCTGATAGTCGGAATGGCGAGTGTCCGCTTTACCCCAATACCGGACACTCAGATGCTAATATCCAGACTGTTTTGAGCGGCTGCTTTTGACCCAAAGCGGTCATTCGCACTTCATAGATAAAAACGGAATGGACGTACAGTATGACTGACATATGGAGCGTTGCGCGCGCCACAATCTTGGTAGTGCTTTCGAGTCTATTGCTAATCATCGGGCCGTCGCGTGCGATGGCACAAAGCCAGGATGAAGACGCAGCTAAGGGCCTTGTCGAAAGTTTTCTGATTGCTGTAGGTAACGGTGATCTGGATGCCCTTCCGAGTATGTTCGTATCCAATGCGAATATCGGTACAGCGTCTCTTCGCGACGGCTCCTGGGTAACTTCGACCATGACATTCGACGAATGGCTGGCTACGCTGCGTGAGCAATCGACCTGGACCCGGTTTCGTGAACCAGTATCGGAATTTACGATACATGTCGAAGATTCAAGAATGGCTTTCGTAAGGGCGGATGCGACCGT
Source organism: Gammaproteobacteria bacterium (assembly GCA_003645495.1). Taxonomy (GTDB): domain Bacteria; phylum Pseudomonadota; class Gammaproteobacteria; order Steroidobacterales; family Woeseiaceae; genus SZUA-117. The sequence continues at coordinate 1,066 of QNFK01000470.1, read as the reverse complement.
CTTCGTAGATGACCAAGCCCGATCCCATAACATCGACTACTTCACGCTAGTGCGAGAGGACGGCGCCTGGAAATTCCTGAGTGCATCCTATGTTGCTAAACCGATAGCCTCTGACTAGTTGGCGGGTGTCCGCTTCCGGCCGAAAGCGGACATTGAATTCGCCTAATTTCTGGTGGTCTGACCGTCCGCTATTGAGAAAAACGGACATTCTGAGCCGATGCTGACGGTCTTCAGGCGATTTCCCATAAACCAAATAAACTACCCGATTTTGCAGTATGATTGGCAGCATCACAGGGGTGGCCAGGAATCGTTCACGATTGGGCCTGAGATCCGTGACGCGAACCACTTTCGCGAATAAACGGAAACCCTTAGAACCTGAACCGGGTAATGCCGGCGTAGGAAGAGGATTTTCGAATGTTCCCAACAAGTAATGTGCGGCGAGTTTTTTATACCGCCCCTGTATTCACCTTCCTGTTGTTCTCGTTTACTACCGTCCTGGCAGATGAAGTCCTCGAAGAAATCATTGTCACCGCCGATTTTCGTGAGCGGACCGCCAGTGAACTTCCACTAAGCATCTCGGTTCTGGATCGGGAAACTATCTCTGAAGCAGCCGTGCAGCATTTCGAGGAGCTTGTTTTTTCTGTGCCGAACATGAACCTGTCGGGCGACGGTCATCGCGCTCGCTACTTTCAGATTCGTGGAGTTGGTGAACTGGAGCAATATGAAGGTGCACCGAATCCTTCGATTGGTTTTCTGATCGACGATATTGATTTTAGTGGTATCGGTACGATTGCAACATTATTCGACGTGCAACAAATCGAAGTGTTGCGTGGCCCGCAAGGCACACGCTACGGCGCCAATGCGTTAGGTGGATTGATTTACGTGCAAAGTGCAGAGCCAACTTCGGAGTGGGACGGTGTTGCTCAGGTCAGTGCAGGTAGTGAAGATGCATTTTCCGCCGGCCTCGCGATCGGCGGGCCGGTTACAACGGACGGGAAATTGAAGTTTCGTGTTAGCGCTCACCACCATGAAAGCAATGGCTTCAGAGACAATGCGTTTTTGCAGC
>QNFK01000469.1 GCA_003645495.1 Gammaproteobacteria bacterium | reverse complement strand
TGTCGCTGCTCATCCTCAATATGGGCGCGCGCGTGATCATCGTGACCGACGAGATGATTGAAACCGGTCGCGGCTTCGTGACGATGAATGAACTCATTAATTTCATGATCGTTTCTGCGGTGGCGTATGTCTCATTCACACGTGGTGTGAGCGGCCTAAGCGGAAAATCGGACCCGCTTTAGATCGAGAAAAAGCTGTTTTCGTCGTTAAATGTCGCTAAAATCGATAAACGCGCAATAACGAGACGATAATCAGGCAGGAATCAGGCAAAACTTTGTGGTCTTTTGGGACTCCAATTCAGTAAGGCTCTGTTCAGCTGGCATATGGCAGAATTGAGTCAACTCGAATCATCTTGAATTAGCCAGGTATAGCCCAATTTATTGACGACTATGATCAATCCTGAAACAGCAAAAGCGACGGCCAGCGAATACGGCCACCCTGCAGCGACGCTGCAAGTGGACGTTATTGCCGATCTGATCTGTCCCTGGTGTTATCTCGGCAAGAAGCGGCTCGACAATGCTTTGACTGCAGTGCATGGGCCGAGCCTCGTTACGTGGTACCCGTTCCAGATCAATCCGACGATGCCGGTTGAAGGCATGCCGTTTGCAGATTACCTGGCAATCAAATTTGGCGATCCGGAGCGGCTTGAACCAGGGCTGGCGGCGTTAACTGCTGCAGGTGAGGCGGAAGGTGTAAATTTTCGCTTTGACAAGATGTCCCAGGTACCGAATACGCTAAGCGCGCATCGCCTGATGAAACTGGCCGAGGAAGAAGGCGCAGATACCTCGGAGCTGGCGGAAAATATACTGCAGGGATTTTTCGAGAAGGGCCTGAATATCGCAGATCGCGATGTGCTCATTGAAATCGGTGCAGCCAGCGGCCTGACAGCGTCTGCAATTAACAAGACGCTGGAAGACGATCTTTCGAGTCGAATCGTTGCTTCGCAGGAAGCCCAGGTAAGGCAAAGTGGCGTTACCGGGGTGCCCGACTTTCTAATCAACAAGCGGTTGTTCGTTGTTGGCGCACAAAGCACAGAAAGCCTCGTAACCGTTTTCGATCGGGTAATGTTTGGTGAGGAGAGCGATCAGCCCGTCTCACCAATCGTGCACTAGGCAGTCGTTGTGGGGACGGAGCACGTGCTCCGTCCCCCAGTTAGTCGAAGCGCGCACAACTAATCAACCCGGTACCTGCGCCCCAACCATTCCAGCATGATCGCGTTCAGCTCTGCCGGTTTCTCCTGCTGCGTCCAGTGACCGCAGTCTTCAATCATCTGAATCTCAAGATCTGGTACGAGCGGCTGCATGCCGTCAATTTGTTTTTGGCCGATGATGCGATCTCCCGTGGCACCGACGAATAATGCAGGCACGGTAACTTTCTGTTTAACCCGCTTCGTAGTTTTCCAATTGTGCTTCCAGTTGCGATACCAGTTGATCGGGCCGGTGAAGCCGCCAGCCGCGAATGCGTCGGCATAAAAATCCAGTTCTGCTTCGTTGAGTATCGGTTCGCCAGCGGGATGCTCCTGGTCCAGCATCGCAAGCAAGCTGAGCGGGACACGTTTTTTTGGCGTCTTACTAACGCTACCGCTTGAAGCTTGCCGGCGGCGCATCATCGTATCGATAAAACGTCGCGGGTCTTCGGCAAAACGCCGGTCAGCTTCATCCGAATCCTGGAAATTGACGATGTAGAAATCCCTGCCGAGTTTCAGGCGCATGTAGGTAATCGGATTGATAGGCGGGCGCGGAATATGTGGAATGTTCAGAGTAATCAGGCCGGCCATCCGCTCCGGGGCGAGGAGGGCCATTTGCCAGACGAGCATCGCTCCCCAATCGTGTCCCACGAACACTGCTTGCTCAATTGACAGTGCATCCATCAACCCCTCGAGGTCTCCCAGCAGATGCTGGATGGTGTAATCAGCCACGTCCCGTGGTTGCTCTGTAGCGCCGTAGCCGCGCATATCGGGGGCGATTGCCCGGTAGCCGGCGGCTGCCAGTGCCGGTAGCTGATGTCGCCAGGAGAAGGCCAGCTCGGGGAAGCCGTGCACCAGGATGACGGGTGGGCCTTCACCGAGTTCGTGCACTGCCATGTCGATTTCGCCGGTGTTGATGATGTCGGGTTCGGGGAAGCTGGTCATTGGTTGTTGTCTCTGGGTTTCTCTGAGGAAAAGACAAAAGGTGGTGTTGTCGGTTACGCCATTGTCGGCATCATAACGAAATCATGCGCTGACACGCTTTTTGGCATTCGCGGCAACTTCGCTTTCATCCATTCCTAAGCCCTGGAACATTAGTACATCCATTGAGACAGCCGCTCCTACAGTGTGGCGCGAAACCGTAGGAGCGGCTGTCTCTATTTTCGTACTATTGCTGCGATGCATAGTTGAGTATAAAAGTTGAGACGCCGCGAATATGGATGGTTTACGCTCAAAACTCTCTTCCCCGTGCTTGCAAAAACATGCCTCCATTTACCTATTCCCCTTGTAATTTGCCCCGCCCGAAGCTAGTTTCCCTTGCTAGACAAAGATGGGGACAACCAGGCGGATCCATTTGTTTCAAGCGACCGGAGGATGGTGTGAGC
>QNFK01000468.1 GCA_003645495.1 Gammaproteobacteria bacterium | reverse complement strand
GAAATTCACGTTGACCAAACTCGATATCGAAGGCAATAAACCTGCCGAAGGTTCTTATATATATAAGAACAGAAGTTGCACGCAGGAAATTGACTACATTACCTCAGCCATGTGGTCACCGGCGGTAAAAGCAAACATCGCGTTGGCGATGATCAGGACAGAGCATCTGCAAGGTGAATTGTGGGCAGAAATCTACTACGAAAAGGAACTGCGACAATACAACCGCGTTGCAAGATGTACGCGCAAACAAAAACCTTTTTGGGCACCGGCCCGGGCACGCGCAACGCCGCCACCGGATTGCTGAACCGGATTCAATCCGGCGATCTAACCAACCAGGCTGGCGTTGCATAGATTTCCACCGACACCTCGTCGCCGGCGTTGATAGTACCGGCCACCTCCACCACGCCCACAACGCCACGGTTATGTTTTGCCGCTTTGGAAAAAGCGGTCGATGACAACGCATCGCCAGAACGGGTCGTATACGTTGATGCCAGTTTCTTGCCCATGTCGTGGCAGGGAGGATTGAACTCCTCGACCAGCAATTCGGCCCCGGATGGAAACTTCAGCAATGTGCCTTTCGGTAAACGGGATAGCTCCCGCAGCCCGGTCAAACAGAGATTTGCACCGAGACAGGTAGCAGTCAGTGGTTCAGTCAGGTCCATTGCATCCTGGATCTCGGCCAGCTCTTCAACAGATACCGCCGACCATTGCCGCTCGTTGCGCCTGATAGTGCCTTGCGGTTGTTTGTCCCCCTTCCAGGCTGACCGCTCGTACGATTGGTGGCGGTCACCAACGACGCCATCCAGCCCAACCTGAATCGTTGCATGCTCCTCTTTACTAAGGTCCTCGTTTGATCCGGCATGCACCGATACCACACACGCTACGACTTTTTTCATAGAAACCCCACAACCATGCCGATTTGAGCGTCTAATTTGCCGTGCTATCGGTGCCAATGTCAAATGGGATGAAATCTCTCACCGCACTGCGATAGTATGTAAGTTCGCCGATCAGGCAACAGGATCCCGAAGATGCACGCGACAAGATTTGTTGAAAGTTATTTTGACGCCTGGAACGAATGTGACCCAAAGGGTGTGGCCGATCATCTCACCGATGACGGCATCTATCGCGATGTTCCGGAAAATTCAAAACGCTCGCATGATGAATGGATCACCTATCTGGGGAAATTTTTCTCCAGTTATCGGCACCGGTATGAATTAATCGGGGAAATCCTGCTGGGCAATGACACTATTGCGTTTCAATACCAGGTGTATCCTGCAAATACAGGCCAAGAATGTGAGTCCAACGAATTTTATCGTGGCGCAGAGTTCATGACACTGCATGGCGATGCCGCAATGAGGATTACCGACTACTATGATATTCCCGGCATGGGACAGCATGCGCACGTCGCTCCGTCGTTGTCTGGCGAGACGCAATTTCACAAGTATGCCAAATCCGGCTTGAATAGCGATCAGTTGCAGGAGTACAAGCTTGCGCTCGAAAAACTCATGGAGTCCCGACAGGCGTTCCTGAGTTCTGACCTGACACTGCCATCACTTGCAGAAGCTGTCGGCTGTTCAGTTAACCACTTGTCACAGGTTATCAATTCCGGATTCGGCATGAGTTTCTTTGACTACCTGAATGAGCACAGAATAGAGCATGCCAGGGAACTGTTGGCCAGCAGCGATATTCAAAGCGGCTCCATATTGAACATCGCATTCACAGTCGGCTTCAATTCCAATTCAGCGTTTTACGCTGCTTTCAAGAAGTGCGTTGGGCAAACGCCGGCCCAGTACCGTCGGGCACAGGTAAAAAGGACGCATTAGAATTTGATGCGGAAAGATGACCCGCACAACGGGTAGCTGCATTTGGACGCTGCATGCGCGTTCGGTAAGATGAAATGACGACGTGCCAACTGAAATGATCACCGGACGCTGCGAATGCGGGCGTGTCCGTTATGCGGTCGATGGCGATATCACGGACTTTAGCCATTGCCACTGTGCGCAATGCCGCCGCTTGCATGGAGCCGCGTACGCCACATTCGCCGGCGTTTCCAGGGACGATTTTCGCTATTTATCCGGTGAGGCTGATTTAAGAACATACGCATCGTCCGGGAAAAACGACCGGGTGTTTTGTTCTGAATGTGGGTCGAACATATTGGTCGAATCCAGGCCGGAACCGCAATTCCTGTACCTGTGTATGGGTACAGTTGACGGCAATCCACCCTGCCCTCCGGGGTATCATCAATTCACAGGCTCCAAAGCCACGTGGCATGAGATTACCGACAACCTCGCACAATATGACAGTTGGGCACCTGATTGACGCAAGCAAGTTGTGAAAAAGGTGTCGGGTTTATTGAAAAAGGTGCCGGGTTTATTTTTCGAAACGGCTGATCTGAGAGAGAAACAAACCTGATACCTTTTCATTTGAGGCCTGACTACCCAGTGAATACACTCGCCAACCCAGATAGCTCGAAGCTACTGCTATTCGTTAAAGCAGAATGCGAGACTTGCCAGTTAGTTGTTCCGGCAATAGAGGAATCCATGAATGCCGGAAATACGATCGAGATATTGGTGCAGGAT
>QNFK01000467.1 GCA_003645495.1 Gammaproteobacteria bacterium | reverse complement strand
TCCCGCCGGTTCCAGTGTAGGCCAAGTGGTTTGTGCGTGGTTATGGACTTCTTGAGCTCTATCTCGGTGTGTGCGGTCGTAGCTCCGGTCTGGCAAACTTCGCGCATCTGGGCGGTATGTTGTTTGGTTTCATACTATTGCACCGCTGGCGCAGTTCACGAAGGAGCTAGGCATTGGAAAATATTGTTGCACTGGTTGCTGCGACAATCGTCCTCATTCTGATCCCGGGGCCGAATGTTGCGCTGATCGTCGCTAACAGCCTTCGTCATGGTCTGAAATTCGGTCTGGTCACTGCGCTGGGTACTACGGTCGGCATAGCCGTACAGCTTTTCATCGTCATGGTTGGTTTCGCCGCGTTGGTTGAGCGAGTCGCCGGCGCATTGACCTATATCAAGTGGTTCGGTGTCGCGTACCTGGTATTTCTCGGTATCCGGACATGGGGCGAGCCAGCCTCGGACCTGTCAGGAATCAAGCCGCAATCTTCCGGAAACGTATTCTGGCATGGCGTCCTGCTGGCGATCGTCAATCCGAAAACCCTCTTGTTCAACGCTGCATTCCTGCCACAGTTCGTCGGCAACACTAGCAACCCCGGCGGACAGTTGCTCCTGCTGTCCGGGATTTTCCTGGTTGTAATAATTATTGGTGATGCGCTGTGGGCGGTGTTTGCTGCATCGGCACGCTGTGGACTGAGCCGCTACGGATATCTGCGCAATCGGTTGACAGGTAGTTTCCTGGTGGCTGCCGGCCTCGGGCTGGCATTATCGCGGCGCAATGTGTGAAAGATTCAGGCTGGTTCGGGTTCGACTGAATAACTTATTGCGAAAACATCACGAATAGCCTTATCGCTATAGCTGACATGATTGCTGAGCCGTCCTGAAAATTCTCGGATTGACGGGAATCTCTCGTGGTTTTGCTATTCTTAAGTATATGCAGAAACAATGAATCGCAGGAGAGTCGCGCATGAGAGTCCCGTCATTGGCAGTAATCGCCGGATTGATGCTGGTCGCGGTTGCCGGCTGCCAGCCCGGGGACCCGGGGACTCAGGCGAATCTCATTGCCACGGATGCCGACGATATTGCAGGTGTCGTTCGCAGTAGCGCGGGCACAGAGGCTGGTGTCTGGGTCATAGCAGAGACCGAAGATTTCGGCACCCGCTTTGCCCGTATCGTTGTCACGGATGATCAGGGTCGCTTCCTGATTCCCGATTTGCCAGCTGCAAACTACCAATTATGGGTTCGCGGTTACGGCTTGCAGGATTCCGCAAAAGTCGCAGCGACGCTGGGCGAAAACATCGACCTGACCGCTATTGTCGCCGCCGACGCTGCAATAGCAGCGCAGGTTTATCCCGCTGCATACTGGTACGCCATGCTTGGATTGCCGACAGACGAAGAGGTCGCAGAGATACCGGGCGGGTTGAACAACTATCTGACCTGGACCAAGAACATGGGTTGTGTCGGCTGCCATCAGTTGGGGCAACTATCTACGCGAACGTTGCCGGAGAGTCTTGGCGAGTTTGAATCTTCCGAGCAGGCCTGGGCACGTCGCATTGCTTCGGGTCAGGCCGGCAACAGCATGGTACGCATCGCGGCAGAGGGGCTGCATGGCTTGCCAATAAAATACCTGGCGGAGTGGACCGACCGCATTGCTGCCGGTGAACTTCCGGCGCATGTGCCTGAGCGTCCATCAGGTGTTGAGAGAAACGTGGTGGCAACGGTAAGGGACTGGTCCCAGCCGCATTTTTATATGCACGATCTTTCCGGCACCGACAGGCGTGACCCGACTGTGAATGGCTATGGCAAAATTTACGGCGCGCCGGAACTCAGTACTGACGAGATGCCAATTCTCGATCCGGTTGCAAATACAGCATCAGTGTTTCATCTTCCGGCACGCGACGAGGATACGCCGACCAGCAACGATGCAGCAGTTGTCGCGCCATCTCCTTACTGGGGAGATGAGCGAATCTGGGACAGCAAGGCAAATGTACACAACCCGATGCTGGACCAGGATGGCAGGGTATGGCTGACCGCAAGAATTCGTGCGCCGGAAACGCCGGATTTTTGCAGGGAAGGTTCCGATCATCCTTCTGCAGTGCTTTATCCGACACAACGCAACTCACGGCAACTTGCAGTTTACGATCCGTCATCCGGTGAATACGCATTTGTCGATACCTGTTTCAGTACGCATCATTTGCAATTCGCCTATGACCAGAACAATACGCTTTGGACCAGCGGCGATCGCAATGTGGTTGGCTGGCTGGACACCAACAAGTTTTTGCAGACCGGGGACGCCGCTGCGTCACAAGGCTGGGCGCCACTGATCCTCGATACCAACGGCAACGGCAAGCAGGATGCGTGGACAGAACCGGGCGAGGCTGCGGACCCCGAACTCGACATGCGTGTGCCGCGAGGCTTTTATGCCGTTATGCCGGAACCTCGCGGCGATGCAATCTGGGGATCGAATGCTTTTGCCTATCCTGGTTCGATTACGCGTCTCGTTCCTGGTGACAATCCGCCACAAACGGCACTTGCTGAAACCTATGAGCCGCCGCTACCGGGATTCGGCGTGCGCGGTGCGGACATCGAT
>QNFK01000466.1 GCA_003645495.1 Gammaproteobacteria bacterium | reverse complement strand
GCAGAAATTGCCGAACTTGATGACGAGGATAAACCGACATTCCTGGAGGAGCTGGGGCTGGAAGAGCCCGGACTGAACCGGGTGATCCGGGCAGGCTATGAGCTTTTGGGCCTGCAGACATATTTCACTGCCGGTGTTAAAGAGGTGCGTGCCTGGACCTATCACAAAGGTGCGACCGCACCGCAGGCTGCGGGCGTGATACACACAGATTTTGAGAAAGGCGTTATCCGCGCAGAAACAGTCGCCTATGATGATTTTATTGCCTATAAAGGTGAGCAGGGCGCCAGGGAGGCCGGACGATTGCGGCTGGAAGGTAAGGAATACATCGTTCAGGAAGGGGATGTATTGCACTTCAGGTTCAACGTCTAGGTTGAAAAGGGGTCAGACCCACTGTTGTCTCACATAACAACAGTTTGCATAGTTGAGTCAGTGGCAGTCAGTGGTGTGTAAATGGCACAACCCATATCGTCTGGACAGTTTTTGCGATTGCATGAGACAGACAGTGAGTCTGACCCTGCTTTCTATAATCTGCTATAAATCGGTCGGGGAGAGAATGTGTGGATGCACTTAAAGGCCTGCTCGGTGAGTTAACTATTTTTGGCCTGTCGACCGGGGTGCTGGTTGGTTTGGGACTGCTTATTTATCTGGTGCACCGGCGCCTGTTAGCATTCTATTCCAACAAACCCAGTCAACAGCATTACCGCCAGCTCATCATGGTGTGTGTCTATCTGCTTGCCGCCATCCTGGCAATCATTCTGATGCCGTTGAATGATCTCACTCAAGGGCAACTACTGAGTTTTCTGGCCATCCTGCTTAGCGCCACCATTGCTCTGTCCAGCACGACTCTGGTCGGTAATGTGATGGCTGGGTTAATGCTCAAGTCTTTACGCAACTGTCGTCGTGGTGACTACATACGTGTGGGTGATCATTTTGGGCGAATCTCAAATATGGACTTACTGCATGTAGAGATTCAGACCGAAGATCGTGATCTGACAACCTTGCCTAATCTGTATCTTGTTACAAATCCGGTCAGGGTGTTGCGATCATCGGGGACGATATTGCATGTAAACGTGTCGATTGGTTATGACGTCCCGCGACAAAAAGTTGAAACCGCCTTACTGCAGGCAGCGGATGTTACAGGCCTGGAGAAACCCTTCGCACAGATTCGTGAGTTGGGCGATTTTGCTGTTAGTTACCAGGTGTCCGGCTTGCTAACCGATATTGAGCAACTCATTGGCACCCGCAGGAAGTTGCGTGCCAGTGTGTTGGATGGGCTGCACGCAGCCGGCATAGAAATTGTTTCGCCAAATTACATGAATACCCGCAGTCTGGGTGCAGGTGTCCGGTCTGTGCCCGCAGGTGTTTCCATGGCACAGGTTGAAAATGACGATAACCACCCGGACCCTGATGCTGTTGTATTTGATAAGGCACAGCAGGCTGAGGATCTGGACAAGCTGAAAAAAGAGTACACGGAGGCCAGTCAGGAACTTATAGGTATAGAGCAGGAGCTAAAAGAAGCAGGTCCCGGCGATCAGCGACAGCCGCTCAACCTGAAAAAGAAAAAGCTGGAGGCGGGATTGCTACGCACCGATAAGGAAATTAAGAAGCTTGAGGCTAAGCTTAACGCCGAGCAGGCCTGATATCCTCTGTTCTCAGGTATTTTGGCCGTTTTTTGGTTGACAGTCAGCCATCCAGTGCGGAGAATTCACGCCCCCTCGCTATCTGCGAGCTTAGTCTGGAGTTTGCTCTCCGGGCGCCAGGCCAATCGTGGTGATGTAGCTCAGCTGGTTAGAGCGCGGCATTCATAATGCCGAGGTCGGTGGTTCAAGTCCACCCATCACTACCAATACTCCAAGGCCGCTAGCGCGGCCTTTCGTATTTATAGTGAAGGGTGGACGGCCACCGGGGGGAACTCCTTGCCTCGTCTATACACGGTTCGCGCGTGGCGCACTTTAGCTCGGTAATTCGTACAAGTGGTGCTGCACGCCACGGGTTCAAGTCCACCCATCACTACCAATTTCTCTGATCGCTGCAACTAGCTAAGCCGCCGGGGGTCAGGCCCACATATCACTACCATCTAATCCGTTATTGGTGGCCATGAAGAAAGTGCTGGCGTGTCTGCAGAAGTGGCTTTCCATATCAGGAAATTTCTCTCAAGTAACTGTTCTTTGATATCGGACTATTTTGGTAATGGACCATGTAGAGTTTGCATGATCTATATATTTCAAGTGCGCGCATGAAGCTGATGAATTACAGTCTTTGTTATTAGCTAAAAGATACAGGATGCTTATGTTTCGATGCTTACCTTTACTGCTGCTTTTTCTTGTCACGATGATATCCGTACCTGCCACTGCTAAAGAATCAGAGGATGAGTTGGGTAACTGGCTTATTTACAATGGCACGATACGCTTTTCTGACAAGTGGAGTCTGTTTACCGAGGCTCAGTTGCGATTGTGGGAGGTTGCTTCTAATCCGCAGGAATTTTTTGTTCGGGCAATCGGGCTGTACCAGACCTCGCAAAATACTCAGCTTGGTTTGGGCTATACCTGGGTAAAAACTGAGCCTTTTGATGATGAAGAGCCG
>QNFK01000465.1 GCA_003645495.1 Gammaproteobacteria bacterium | reverse complement strand
TTCATTTTGTTTAGGAACCGGGGCGCGCTGCGCCCCACCCCGTATATATACAGCTCGGCCGGTAATCAAGAACCGTCTTCACCGCCCATCTGTTCTTTAAGCAAATCACCCAAGGTTGTACCAGAAGATACAGGACCCGCATCAGATGACTGATAGTTCTGAACTGCATCAGCCTCTTCACGAGCTTCCTTGGCTTTTATCGACAAGGATATCACCCGGCTCTTGCGATCCATGCTAACAAAGCGCGCTTCAATTTCGTCGCCTACGCTCAGCACAGTACGCGCATCTTCTACCCGGTCTCTCGACAGTTCAGATGCTCGCAATTGCCCCTGCATGCCGCCTTCCAGCGCTAATATCGCGCCCCGTGCGTCAACCTCGGTAACTGTACCCTTAACAATGCTGCCCTTGGGATGCTCAGCCAAAAAGCCGGATAAAGGATCCTGATCAAGCTGTTTGACCCCCAGTGAAATGCGTTCCCGCTCAGGGTCAATCGCCAGAACCGTGGTTTCGAGCTCTTCGCCCTTAGTGAAGTTACGTACAGCTTCTTCGCCGTCAAGATCCCAGGATATATCAGACAAATGAACCAATCCGTCGATCCCGCCCGGCAAACCGATGAAAATACCAAAGTCGGTAATAGATTTGATGGTACCGCTGACTTTGTCGCCCTTCTTGAAAGTCGAAGAGAATTCAGCCCAGGGGTTCGACTGGCATTGTTTCACACCCAGTGAGATTCGCCGACGTTCCTCGTCAATCTCAAGAACCATCACTTCAACCTCATCACCAACGTTCAGAACTTTGGATGGATTGACATTTTTATTGGTCCAGTCCATTTCGGAAACATGGACCAGCCCTTCAACACCTTCTTCAATTTCAACGAAACAACCGTAATCAGCAATATTGGTAACCTTGCCAAATATACGTGTAGTTGCCGGATAACGACGGGCAATTGCCTGCCAGGGATCTGCACCCAGTTGTTTGATGCCCAGTGATACGCGAGTCTTCTCGCGATCAAAACGCAGCACCTTAACGTCAATTTCATCACCTACGTTGACGATTTCAGATGGATGCTTGACTCTCTTCCACGCCATATCGGTAATATGCAAAAGACCATCAATACCACCAAGGTCCACAAACGCACCGTAGTCTGTCAGGTTCTTAACAACACCCTTGATCGTTACTCCTTCCTGCAGATTCGCAAGCAACTCATCACGCTCGGCGCTGTACTCGTCCTCAACAACCGCACGACGTGAAACGACAACGTTGTTGCGCTTCTGATCCAGTTTGATGACTTTAAATTCAAGCGGCTTACCTTCCAGATAAGAGGGATCACGCACCGGTCGTACATCGACCAGCGAACCCGGCAGGAAGGCACGCACGAAATCGATTTCAACTGTGAAGCCACCCTTGACCCGACCGTTGATAATACCGATGACGATTTCTGATTTTTCGTAAGATTGTTCCAGCGATTCCCAGGTGCGGGCACGCTTGGCGCGTTCGCGAGACAACTTCGTTTCGCCGTTACCATCTTCGACAGCATCCAGGGCGACTTCAACGTCATCCCCAACTTTAACTTCCATCTCGCCTTTATCATCACGGAATTCGGAGGCAGGAATAATGGCTTCAGATTTAAGGCCGGCACTTACGATGACGACCTCAGGAGTAACTTCGATTACGTTGCCGGTAAGAATGGTTCCGGACTTTATGGCACTGCTGGCAATACTTTGCTCAAACAGTTCTGCAAAACTTTCTGACATTAGATAAAAACCACCTTTCAGTGGACCCGTTAAGTTATGACAGCCTGAAAAATCAGACAGTCGTTCTGTTTACAAAAAAACCGGTCGACAAAATAATGTCGGCCGGGCCTGTTCCCTACTATAAGCCTTTGTTTTGCTTATTAACACAGCAATCCTATACGGCATAAACCTCGCTAGCCCAGGAAATGACCAAATCAACCACTTCCGAAATATCGAGCTGCGTTGAATCCAGTACACGTGCATCTTCACAGGCGCGTAAGGGTGCAACTGCTCGTTGCGAATCTCGCCGGTCACGCTCTTCCATGTCCTTCGAGAGGGCGGGAAGGCTAACATCCATTCCTTTGTCTTTCAACTGCTTATAGCGCCTCCGGGCCCTTTCTCCGACACTCGCCGTGAGGTAAATCTTAAGCCCGGCCCGGGTAAAGACCACCGACCCCATATCCCGCCCGTCAGCCACCAGCCCGGGAGGCCGGGCGAACCCGCGCTGGCGATCGATCAGGGCCTCACGCACTGTCGGATCAGCCGCTACTATTGATGCTGCTGTACCAGCTTTTTCCGTTCTGATTAAATCAGTTATATCCTTTTCTTCAAAAATAACTGAGGTGTTTTCTGCCACATCAATGAAGCGTACATCCAGTGATCGGGCCACCGCCGCTACAGCAGCGCTGTCATTAAACGCTATATTGTGATGCTCTGCGGCATAGGCAGTGATGCGATACAGTGACCCGCTGTCCAGCAAATGCCACCCCAATTGCCCGGCAACCAACCGGCAAATGGTTCCTTTTCCCGCCCCCCCGGGGCCGTCAATGGCTATAACCGGTACCATGTCTGA
>QNFK01000464.1 GCA_003645495.1 Gammaproteobacteria bacterium | reverse complement strand
GACCACGGATGCCCGAAGCTCAGGCGGATGAAATTTTCATATCGCCGGCACGGTGCAAAAATCAGGCCCGGGGCAATGCTGATGCCGGCCTCGATGGCCGCATTGAAGAGTTCCTCGGAATTTACGTTTTTCGCCAGTTCCAGCCACAGCACCGAGCCGCCGACCGGTTTCGAGGTTCTCGTTTCGGGTGGGAAGTATTGCGCCACACAAGCGCTCATACGCTCTGCGTTTTGCCGCAGTACGGGCCGCAGTTTTTTCAGGTAACGATCGTAATCGCCGCTTGCGAGAAATTCGGCCAGTGTCAATTGTTGCAACAAACCGGACGTGCAGGAAAAGGATCGTTTAAGTCTCCTTATGCGATCTTTATAACGGCCTGCAAGCAGCCAACCAATGCGATAACCCGGTGCAGCCGTTTTCGAGAATGAACCGACCGTCAGCACATTGCCGCTGTTTGAATAGACGCCCGCGGGTTTCGGCCGGTGCCCGTCGAATAACAACTCGCCATAGACATCATCTTCAATCAGAGCAATCCCTTTTTCATCGATAATGCTTACCAGCTCGCGACGTATTTCCTCCGGCATGCTGACACCGAGTGGGTTACAGAGAGTAGTGGAGAACATGCAGGCCTTGACGGGGTAGGCGTCGAGGGTCTTGCGTAATGCTGAGAGCATTACGCCTTCTTCCGGGCAGGTCTCTACTTCGATCGCGAGCATGCCCAGGCTGTCGATGAGTTCCAGCAGCCCGTGGTAGGTAGGCGACTCTACGGCAATGACATCGCCTTTTTCCGCTACTGCCTGCAGCGCGAGCATTAGCGCTTCCTGGCCGCCATTGGTAATGCAGACGTCGCCCGGTTCAACAGTGATGCCAATGGTGTCGAGGTAGCGATACGCAATCTGACGGCGCAGACCCGGTTCTCCCAGGGTTGGTGCGTATGTGATGCTGCGCTCTGCGGCTCTCGCCATCACGCGTTTCATGGCCCGGTGCAGCCCTTTCGCTGCGGGTTTGGCCATACACGGGTTTGCGATGCCAAAAGGCACGACATCCGCTTGCTGCAGACCATCGTAGACGCGGTCCATCAGGCTGCGACACGCCACTGGTATGGGTTGTGTCGATTGCGAGAATTTTGGTGCGGGCCTTACCATTTCGTTGCCGGATAGCCCACGGACGTAAAACCCGGATTGTGGACGGGATTCGACCCGGCGCTGGCGTTCCAACTCAATATAGGCCTGGCGCACGGTTGGGACGCTCACCCCAATACGTTTGCTCATGCGGCGCAGGGAGGGCAGGCGGTCGCCTGGCCGAAGCGTACCGACGTCAATATTTTCGCCTATCAAATCAATAACCTGCCGGTACAGGTAGGCGCTGCCCTGTTTGTCGATGGCCAACATAAACTGTTCACCTCGCATTTCGTGAAAACTGCGTCTGTTATAGACCCAATAGAAGCGTAAAGTCAAGCGCCATGAACATACATTCCACGCAGGAGGCCAATATGAAGATCACAAGACGCACGTTAAATCAGCTCAATACAATGTCAGCAGCAAGCGAGCTTGCGGCTGAGACTGCGTGCTGTGCGAGGACGGCCGGACAGGGTCAGCGCATGGCGTGGAGAAATGCGATCGACTGGCTGACGTCGCCGGCATTCCGCTTGCATCAATACAGAAACATTCATACGCAAATGTTGCGCGGCGCATTGTGCACTGTCGATTGCGGCCATCCACATGAAAACAAGGACGGCTCCGACAATGAGTAACTGGCTGCTTTACGTGGTGACCGTGCTCGTATGGGGCACAACCTGGATCGCTATCGAATTTCAGATTGGCGACGTAGCGCCTGAGGTATCGGTGTTTTACAGATACCTTTTTGCTGCAGTCCTGTTATTTGGCTGGTGTCTGGTCCGCAATCTGCAACTACGATTCAATTTGCGTGCACACAGCAGGTTCGTGTTGCTTGGGTTGCTGTTGTTTTCGGTAAATTACATCGTGACCTATCACGCGCAGCTGCATATCACCTCAGCGCTTACGGCGATTGTGTTCTCAACGATGTTGTGGATGAACATCATTAATGCCCGACTGTTCTTCGGTACTCGTATTGACAAGCGCACTATCACGGGCTCGATCCTGGGCATAGCCGGGATCATGTTTCTGTTCCTGCCTGAAGTTGAGAATCTGTCGCTCGCCGATGCAACGCTGTACGGGACGGGACTGGCATTTCTCGGTGCGTTAATTGCGTCGCTTGGCAATATGGTTTCACAAGGCGCGCAAAAAGACGGACTGCCGATCGTTCAGTCGAACGCCTGGGGAATGTTTTACGGTGCTGTTTTGACTGGCTCGATAGCGTTTGGTCAGGGCAAGGATTTCTTTTTCGACTGGACTGCGGAATATGCGATCTCGCTTGTATACCTGACGATTTTCGGTTCCATAATAGCCTTCGGCAGTTACCTGACTTTGTTGGGGCGCATCGGAGCAGGCAAAGCCGGCTACGCGATGGTGATGTTTCCGGTAGTAGCGATCGTCATATCAATAGTTCTTGAGGAAATCACTTTGACCGGGCAAATCATTGCCGGCGTCAGTCTCGTCTTACTGGGCAATGT
>QNFK01000463.1 GCA_003645495.1 Gammaproteobacteria bacterium | reverse complement strand
TTTCCTTTTAAAATATTCCAGGGAGATAATCAAATGTTCTATCGGTAAAAAGGAAGAATTGTTGCAGGTCGGGCGAAACTTCTTTCAAAGGATCACACCATCCTTTTCCTTCGGAGCTGATCCTGTCAACGACTTTTCTGTCAATTTTGCCTGGAGTGAAGCGCAAAAACGAAAGGACGAAATTATCAATCTACCTCAAGTGATTGCCGAAAAGAAAGGGATAAAGATCGTGGTCTGCATCGATGAATTTCAAAATATTACAAGACTGGATAATCATGTTTTATTTGAACAGGAGTTGCGTTCATACTGGCAACACCATGAAAATACATCCTATTGCTTATATGGAAGTCGAAAGCATATGATGCTTGAAGTATTTAAGCAGGAATCCAGAGCCTTTTACAGGTTTGGCGACATGTTTCTGATGGATAAGATTCCGGAAAAACACTGGTTGGATTTTATTGTGAAAAGCTTTAAGAAGACAGGAAAAACTATAAGCAATGAGCAGGTACATCAGATAATTCGGATGGCTAACAATCACCCTGATTACCTTCAGCAGCTTTGTCACAATGCATGGAGCGCCACAGATTTAATAACATCGAGACAGAATATTGAAGAATCAATGAACCTGGTTTTAAGATCGAATACCTTACACTACCAGGATATGTGCGATGCTCTTAGCAATACCCAGTTGAATTTATTATATGCGATCCTTGCAGGCGAAAAAATGCTTACCAGTGCAGAAACTATGTTGAAATACAAGTTAGGAACTCCGAGAAATGTTTCTAAGAACAAGAAGGTTCTGGAAGAAAAAGACATTGTTGAGATACATGGCAAATCAGTAATTTTCAATGACCCTGTATTTGAGTACTGGTTGAGGCAAAGCATTCGATAATATAAGTTTTATTTATTCAGTATATCCTGTTAATTGAACTCAACTCCCAATTACCAAGGCCAATCGCAAGTAATGAGGTGTACTTGTGAATATAGCAGACAGTACTACTAAAAGAACAATGATTTTCTTCCTGCTAGCAAACAAAGATTAGGTACATTCTATTCATAAACGCTCCTGCCGGATGTTGCTGACGTTAAAACAACTCCGCTCAAGTCATTCTGTTCTTTGGCGAGTAAATTATGATAATCCGGTGAGATCATATTGGAGTTTACTGAAGATTAATCCTTTGAGAAAACCAACACACCATTTTGTCCACCAAAACCAAACGAATTCGAAATTGCTGCATTAATCTTAACTGCTCGCGGTTTATTCGAAATTACATCAAGCTGACATTCCGGATCAGGAGTTTCATAATTAATAGTGGGAGGTAATATTCCGTTTTGAACTGCCAATACACAAGCAGCCGCCTCAATGGCCCCTGCGGCACCCAGTGTATGACCAATATTTGATTTTGTTGAGCTTACAGGTACACTTTTGTTTTTAAAAGCCTTTTGAATTATTAAGGTTTCCGTTTTATCATTTATTTTTGTAGATGTTCCATGAGCATTTACATATCCAATATCATCCATGCTAAGCTGAGCATCATTTACTGCGTTTTCTATGGCCTTAGCAGCCCATATTCCTGAAGGTTCTGGAGCAGCAATGCCATAAGCATCGGCGGTCATTCCAAAGCCCTTTAAAAACGCGATGGGTTTGGCGCCTCTTATTTGGGCATGTTCAAGAGTTTCCAATACCAAAACGCACGATCCTTCGCCCATTACAAAACCATCACGATTTAAATCGAATGGACGGCTTGCCATCGAGGGCTTATCGTTAAAGTTTGAAAGAACACCCATACTTGAATAGGCGTCGAAAACTAAGGGCGTGAGAGTAGATTCTGCACCTCCGGCTAATATTACATCGGCAGCTCCACCCCGTAGTAAGCCCAAGGCTATTCCAATGGAATGTGTGCCTGTTGTACACGCTGCAGAAACACCCAGGTTGGGACCATGAAGACCCAACACATTGGCAGCGTTGCATACAGGCATATTGGGGATTACTCTGGGCACCGTAAGTGGATTGACCGATCCAGGGCCCTTTTTTAAAAAACGCTCATGTGCCTCTTCCAAATAAGTATTGTCGCCTGCAGCAGATCCAATTACACACCCTATTCGGGTTCTGTCTTCATTATTCAAATCCAATCCGGCATCTTTAACAGCCTCGATTGCTGCACTTGATGCGAGTTGTGAAACACGAGCCATTTTGCGCGATTCTTTTCGATCAAAATAATCTTCAGGCTTGTAGCTTAAAATTTCTGATGCAACCTGACTCTTGTGACCTGTGGGATCGAAGGCCTGAATTCTGGTTATGCCTGACTTTCCAGCCATGAGTGATTCCCAGAAATCAAACCGATTGCAACCAATGGAAGTAAATACTCCTATGCCTGTAACAACAACTGTTTTTTTATATTCCATTTCTAACATAACAATCTTCTTTCGTATCTAAAGAAGTAAAACTATAAATTCTTTAGTATAGCATAGAATGAAATTCAGCATTAATGATACAAAAGGCCATTGCTTTCCGAAATCAGTTAATAAATCCTGGGATAGCCCCGTTCAAGTCGTTCTGTTCTTTGGCGAGTTAATTATGATAATCCGCTGAGATCA
>QNFK01000462.1 GCA_003645495.1 Gammaproteobacteria bacterium | reverse complement strand
GCTGTTTAAGCACTAAGCTATCATTACCGGCGGCAATACGCAGGCCGTCCACCGCTTGGCTATTGAAAGACAGCAACCTCTCTTCAGCCTGAAAGGCCCCATAGTCCTCGCCTGTCAGGTTAAGGACTACGGCCAATACCAGTTGCGCTGACAACAAGCCGCTCAGAATTAAGATCCACTTTTTCATCGATTACACCCTGCCATATTCTGCCGTGCCGAGAACGGCAGCGTAGCGAGACGCTGCTCGCTTGTTTGTCTGCCTGCGGATTAACGCAATCAGAAACAGACCGAAAAGCGGCAGGCCATAGTTGAGGTACTCCCAGAACAGCTGGGATTCCCTGTCCAATGGATTCAGGGTGCGTGAGAAATTTGCCCGGCCACGAATGGCAAGCAAGCCGCGATCTTCCAAAGACCAGTCGAGAGCATTTTCCACCAACTGGATCGGCTTCAGGTAGCGCGTGCCCATCCCGGAGCTGGCCAGATCCAGCATCGTGTCCGTGAGGAAACTGCCGGATGCAAATACGATAATGCGTGCCGATCCGGGCGAGCGGTCGATCACCCGCGTGATGACCGGCGCCTTCTCTTCACCTTCCATAGGCTCGCCAACGGCATCCGTCTCCTCCTCAGTGGTGAGCAGTGGTGAGGGCTTGTCCTTGAAATAAGATTCGAACCGGCCCTCGACCGCTACCGCCAGCAGTTGTGCACCCGGTTGATCACCTATTGGAAAACCGAGTTCGCCATACATCTGGAAGTCGGGCTCGATCTCCATGCTTGCAGAGGTCCAGGCCTGATCTGAACTATGCAGCAGGCGAGCCACCTTGCGATACTGGTTCATATGCTCATCCAGGCTAATCGGTGAAGGCCAGGTCATCGTGACCTGATCGATGCCCATTGTCAGGCCGCCGTCCTGCCCGATCCCAACGCTGCGGATATCGCCAAAATAGGGGTAGCTCACCATTCGCGTTTCGCGAAATACATAGCCGTCGACCCGGCGTTCGATCGGTATGGGGAAAGACGCGTTCTGCGGGTCGAGCACCAATTGCTCTTCCAGCACAATGCCGTGGTGGCCTAGCCAGCTGACCAATGCAGATTCGTTCTTGCGAACGGACAAGCGGTCCTGGATGTCTATATCAAAGGGTGATGTCGCCACGACCACGGTACCACCACGCATCAGGAACTGGTCCACTGCAAACAGCTGCTTAATGTCCAGCTTGTCCGGCGATACCAGCAGCAGCAGATCGGTGTCATCCGGTATCCGGCCGCTTTGCATGTTGGCGGAGGCAAGATTGTACGTCTCCGCCAGCGCGCCTCTGAGCTGGTCGAATCGTTTGCCGCTGGCGGGCATGCCGAACATGCCCGGTGTAGTGACCGGGGTGTGGAGCGCCACGGTTTTCAGGAAGCCCCTGGAGAAGCGCTTCAGGGCCGCCTGCATGCCGCGCTCCAGACCGGCTTTATCATACTGTTCCGGCAGTGGCACCTGGATGATGCGTCCATCCCCCTCCAGGACCATGTAAAACCAGAATGTGTTGGTGTCCAACAGACTGGCTGCCATGGGGCGAAAGCCAAACTCACTCTTGATCTGGTTGGCCAGGATACCGCCCTCGGCGTCCGGGTCACGAATATCGATATTCAGCATGCCGCCGGAGCGCTGCGTTAACTCATTCAGTAACGCGTCCAACTCCTTGCGGAGTGTCTTAAGTACCTCGGGCAGTTTCTCATCATTTGAGATGTAACCCTTGAAGCTGACCGGATGGGGAATGTTGTCGAACAGCTCGCCCGACCCCTGATAGGCATAGAGGATTTTCTTGATGGACTGGGTTATATCGTACTCGGGATTGCGAAGTTCGACCTCGAGATCGGCCTCACTCTGCATCTTGACCTCGATGAGATCACTGAAACCGAGTACCTGATACTGGTCACCATACTGGATCAGGATATTGAAGTAGGAGTTGACCACCGTGGCCTGATACTTGCTGGCGAACTGAAATGGCACCGGCTGGATTTCGTACTTTTCGTTCGCCTCCTGCTCCAGCTCCGGATGTTCCTGGGGATCGATGAATTCCACCCACACTTTGCCCTCTCCGGCGACCGCGTACTCTTGCAGCAGGTCACGCAGGCGCGGCACCAGCGGCGCCAGCAGCGGATGAGTCTGAGCGCTGAAATAACCCCGGATCAGCAGCGGTTCCTGCAGCTGTGCCAGGTAGCTTCGGGTCGCCTGGGAGATGGAATAGACATTTCCCTCGGTCAAATCGGCGCGCGCCCAACCTACCGGCGCAAGCCACAGATTGGCGGTCAAGAAATTGGCCACGAGCAACACAGTCACAAGCCCCCAGCGCCGATGATTGGCATTGGTCGGGTTGCCGGCCCAGCGCAGCCACTCCAGCGCGAAGACGTTTAGTGTGAGAAAGACGCCCACCAGGCTCACGTAGTAGTAGAGATCGCGCAGGTCGATTACGCCGCGCGTAATGGAGTCGAAGCGTGAGCCGGAGCCCAGAAGTTTGAGAAACTCCACAGCCCGGTTGTCGAACAGTCCGGTCAGTGCATCAGTACCCAGCAAATAGAAGAGGCCGCAGACCACTGCCGTCAGGATCAGGCTGACAATC
>QNFK01000461.1 GCA_003645495.1 Gammaproteobacteria bacterium | reverse complement strand
CGGCGGTTCCGGGAACAGTATCGAACACCCCGACAGAACAAACAGCAACAACAGCAGTGATGATCGTAAGACCATCCCGCGTACCAGTTCTGTCTTTTCCATTTGAAAGAACTCCGCCGTTCCATGTGCTGTTGATTGAAACCGGCATCAGACAGGCTGCGCCGACACAAAAATCCCTGAGGGAACAACTATAGGGAACAGGCCAGAACCAAGCAGTGATACGTGTCTCAGTTGCCCGCCGAGTGGACATAAGATAGAAAATAAGCGGAAGTTAAATTGCGCCAGAATTGCGCAATTTAAGGTCATTGGGGACCATATTTCGGGAGCGGTCCGGTCATAGTCACAAACCCTGAAGCCTGGAGCCGCGACCGTTGAAAACCATAAAATTTTTCGATATTTCGAAAAACCAAAAATCGTAGAACGGCATCGTTGGAGCCCGTCCCGACGGGCGACAAACATTTACGGGCACGCCCGTAAATGTTTGCAAAACTTCGCCAACTACACCCGTTCAAAAAACACGGCTGCCAGACGACAGATAACTACGAAAACTCAGCTTTTATCGCCCGTCGGGACGGGCTCCTACAGCGGTCTTGCGAAAATCATTGCAAGTACTAAGGCCTCACCCTTCGTCGTTTGACGCCTTCTCCCCTTCCAGCAGTTCTTTCAATTCGCCGGAATGGTACATCTCGATAACGATATCGCAGCCACCGACAAGCTCTCCATCCACATAAAGTTGCGGAAATGTCGGCCAGTTCGAATAGGTCTTCAGGCCCTGTCGAATCTCCTCATCATCAAAAATATTGACGTAGGAAAATGGCTGGCCAATTGACTTGAGTGCTGCAACCGTCTGGCCGGAAAATCCGCATTGCGGGAAGTCAGGCGAGCCCTTCATATAAAGAAGAATATGGTTGCTATCCAGCTGTTCTTTGATTCTTTCATTTATGTTCACACTAAAACTCACTTCTGATTATTTGCGATTGATTCGGATCGATATGATGCCCAGGCAGGCGATTTCAATACCGATCAGAGATTTGTATTCACTGTCACTCTATTATTCACACTGGCAACATTCTGCGTATTGCTGGCAATTTGTACGGCACGGTCACGAACCTCATAACTGCCTACTGTCCCACTTAGCGTTACCTTTCGGTCTACCGTGCGGATGCCAATCGGGTACTTGCCAACAGCCGAATCCGCGCTGAACTGCTGCCTTACAGCGGCCGAAATTGCATCATCCTGTGCCACCTGGGCCGAACTGCGTGCGGCAGGTGCGGCGCTCATATCACCCGACGAGTTGTTGCCAAGCAGCATGGACGTACATCCTGCCAACCCCATAAATATCAGCGCAGTAACTGCGACTCGCATTTCACGTCCTGATTGCATTTAGATTCAGTCTTTAATTGTACTTAAGTGGCGGTCAGGAACACAGCCCGGACTAAAAGGAACCGCCATAATCCGCCCATTTTTCGCAATTGCGGCGTCAGCGCTCACAAAATTGACGGTTTATAGAGATTTCTTAAAGCCTGCGCTCAGTCAGCAGGCCAATGACTTCCCATTGCTGGTCTGCAGTCATAGATCCCCACGCCACAATTTCCGCCAGACTGCGCTTGCAGCCGAGACACAGGTCCTGATCATTCAGCGTACAGGTTTGGCTGCAGGGCGAGGCAGGGAAACCTGCTCTGGCGGAACTGGGTGGCTTGTCGGGCATCGTCAAATCGATTCCATGATAGTCCTGAAAACAGGTTTTTTATGTTTATAATCAATGCATTACAAAATCACTAAGGAACGGGCTCCGGGCCCATCAAAATCCTGCAAAGGTCGGGGGCACACTCTATAATAGGCCGCTCGCCCTTGTGTAGGACAAGGGCAGCGCTTCCCGGACAAGAGCTCCGAGCGATAACTAAATAATAATCTCTGGGAGATAAAACATGAATCCATTGAACAGTGTAAGAGGCACGATCATTGCCGGCTTCGTGGTGGCAATCGCCATCATCGTGATTGCCGGCGACAGCCACATGCCCGCATCAATGCCCGTGAATGCCGTCATGATCTGGTTACATGTTATTGCTGGAATCATCTGGATTGGAATACTTTACTACTTTAACTTCGTGCAGGTGCCGGCGCTGGCCGATGCGGCTGCAGACGATGGCGGTCCGGGCGGGGCCGGCATCACGAAATACGTCGCACCTCGTGCACTGTTTTGGTTCCGCTGGGCGGCGCTGGCCACCTGGCTGACTGGTGCTGCGTTCCTGTTGCATCGTGGCATGTTTGATGACGCCTTCGCACTAGGTCAGTTAACGGATCCCACCAATGCCTATGCCCTGACAATCGGCATTGGCGCCTGGCTCGGCACTGTCATGCTGTTTAACGTATGGGTGTTGATCTGGCCAAACCAGAAAAAGATACTGGGCATCGTTGAGGCCAGCGCAGACGAAATCGCGAAAGGAAAACGCACCGCATTTCTGGCGTCACGTACCAATACAATGCTTTCGATTCCGTTGATAATGAGCATGGTTGGTGCCGGACACGGCTTCTTCATGTAATCACGAATACATGACACAAAATCAAGCCCGGCCAAGCGCCGGGCTTTTTATGACGGTGTAATT
>QNFK01000460.1 GCA_003645495.1 Gammaproteobacteria bacterium | reverse complement strand
CCACGATATTCATGTTGACGCGCACCGTTCTTTCCAGTGATGTCGTGGAAAACAAATGCGACATCAACTCTTCAACATCGACCTTTTTCGATTTCGGCGTGATGACCAGGCGAATTGGATCTTCGTGGTCTGACTCGTCGCGCAGATCTTCAACCAATGGTAATTTCGTATTGCGCATTTGCGCCGCGATCTGCTCAAGAATCTTGCTGCCGGAAATCTGGTAGGGCAATGCGTGGATTATGATGTCGCCGTTTTCCTGTTTGTAGGAAGCGCGCAAGCGCAGCGTGCCGTTGCCTTTGGTATAGATCTGCTTGATATCCGCACGCGGTGAAACCAGCTCACCCCCGGTCGGAAAATCCGGGCCTTTGATGTGCTTCATCAAGTGCGCAACTGTCGCTTTCGGGTTGTCGATCAGGTGAATCAGCGCGCTGGCGACCTCGCGCAGGTTGTGTGGCGGGACGTCAGTGGACATTCCCACGGCAATGCCGGTCGTGCCATTGAGCAACAAGTTCGGCAGTCGCGCCGGCAACACAACCGGCTCGTCCATCGTGCCATCGAAATTCGGTACCCAGTCGACCGTGCCAAGGCCGAGCTCGGCCAGCAGTGATTTCGCATACGGACGCAAGCGGGATTCGGTGTAGCGCATCGCTGCAAATGATTTAGGGTCGTCTGTGGAGCCCCAGTTGCCCTGCCCGTCGACCAGTGCGTAACGATAGGAAAATTCCTGCGCCATCAGCACCATGGCCTCGTAACACGCCGAGTCGCCATGCGGGTGAAACTTGCCGATAACATCGCCGACCGTTCTGGCTGACTTCTTGTGTTTCTGGCCGGCTGACAGTCCAAGCTCACTCATCGCGTAAATGATGCGGCGCTGCACCGGTTTCAGGCCATCGCCAATCTGTGGCAGCGCACGATCGAGAATGACGTACATCGAATAGTCGAGGTAGGCCTTTTCGGTGTATTCCTTCAGCGGTTGCTGTTCAACACCTTCAAGATTCAATTGGTTTTGCATCGTGCCTCCGCACCTTATTGGACCACCACTCAGACTTCTGCGAGGTTGCCTTTCTCCTCAAGCCACTTGCGCCGGTCGCCTGAGCGTTTTTTCGCCAGTAGCATGTCCATTAACTGGTCCGTTTTATCTTTTGCACTGATCGTCAGTTGCACCAGCCTGCGCGTATCACGATTCATCGTGGTTTCGCGTAGCTGCCCCGGGCTCATTTCGCCCAGGCCCTTGAAGCGCGTCACGGTCACCTTGCCTTTGAGTTTCTCTGCATCGATACGATCCAGGATGCCCTGCCGTTCAGCGTCATCCAGCGCATAAAATACTTCTTTGCCAACATCGATCCGATACAGCGGTGGCATCGCTACGTAAATATGACCCGCCAGGACGAGCTCGCGGAAGTGCCGCAGAAACAATGCGCATATCAACGTCGCAATGTGCAAGCCGTCGGAGTCCGCATCCGCCAGGATGCAAACCTTGTGATAACGCAAATTTTCGACATTGGGGCTGGCCGGATCGACGCCGATGGCGACACTGATATCGTGCACTTCCTGGGAGGCGAGAATTTCTGCTGTTTCGACTTCCCAGGTGTTCAGGATTTTGCCGCGCAGCGGCATGATGGCCTGCGTATTGCGATCGCGTGCCTGTTTCGCCGAACCGCCGGCAGAATCGCCTTCCACCAGGAATATTTCGCAGAGTTCAGGCTCCTGCGAGGTGCAGTCAGCCAGTTTTCCGGGCAGCGCCGGGCCGGAAACAATCTTCTTGCGTACAACCTTCTTCGCCTCTTTAACGCGTTGTTGCGCCCTGGTAATCGCAAGCTGTGCAATTGCGTCACCGGTTTCCGGGTGCTGATTGAGCCACAACGCGAAGCTGTCTTTTATTACGCCGGCGACAAAGGCTGCTGACTCGCGCGATGACAGGCGTTCTTTAGTCTGACCTGAGAATTGCGGATCCTCGAGCTTCGCGCTCAGCACAAAACTCAAACCATCCCAGACATCTTCAGGCGCTATCTGGATACCACGCGGCAACAGGCTGCGAAATTCACAGAACTCACGCAGGGCGTTGGTCAGGCCAGTGCGCAGGCCGTTGACGTGGGTGCCACCCTGCGGTGTCGGTACCAGGTTGACGTAGCTTTCAGTGACAGATTGTCCGTTCTGCCACACCAGCGCCCAATCAACTGCTTCGTGATTGCCGGCCATGGCACCTGAGAATGGCTCCGCGGGCAGGTGCTCAACCTTGCCAATCGCCTCAAGCAGATATTCCTCAAGGCCGCCGGAATAACACCACTCAATTTTTTCTTTTGGTTTGGCAACTTTCAGGCGAACCGTCAGGCCCGGGCAAAGTACTGCCTTGGCTTTCAACATATGCTTGATACGTGATACCGAGACCTTGTCGGAATCGAAATACTTTTTATCCGGCCAGAAACGAATCGTTGTTCCGGTATTCGCCTTACCGACTGTACCAACCACTTCGAGCTTGCCGCGTTTCTTGCCACCGGCGAAGCTCAGGTTGTATTCCTTGCCACCGCGACGAATCCAGACTTCAAGATTTTTAGACAACGCGTTGACGACGGAGACGCCGACGCCGTGCAGACCGCCGGAATACTGGTAATT
>QNFK01000459.1 GCA_003645495.1 Gammaproteobacteria bacterium | reverse complement strand
CGGTATTTCGCGATGAAATGAAATACCTGGTTTTTAATCCTACCTGGACCGTACCGTACAGCATCGCATCGAAGGAAATGCTGCCAGCAATACAGGCCGATCCGGAGTATTTCCAGAAACGGGACTTCGACGTGAAAGACCGCAGCGGTGAGATTATTGATCCAACGACGGTCGACTGGTCATCAGTTACACGCCGTAACTTTGGCTACACACTGGTGCAGCGACCCGGGCCCGCCAACGCGCTCGGCAGAGTTAAGTTCATGTTCCCCAACAAACACGCGGTCTACCTGCACGATACACCGAGCAAGTACCTGTTTGAAAAGGCGGGCCGCGCATTCAGCCATGGCTGTATAAGAGTCGAGCATCCATACGAATTCGCCGAATTACTGCTGGGCCCCGACTGGGACCAGGACAAAATCGCGGCAACACTGGATACCAGGAAAATCACAACCGTGTCATTGCCGAAATCACTGCCTGTCTTGCTGTTGTACTGGACGGCAGTAGTCAACCAGGATGGTAAAGTATTTTTCTACAACGACGTGTATCAGCGCGACCAGAATATTTCTACCGCGCTTGATGAGCCATTCAAAATTGAATTGCCGGATAGCTAGCAAATTAGAGGGACAGTGACCTTAATCAGAGCGGCTATTCATCCTCGTAATTCTTAAATACACAACTTCTGGCAAACTCCGTCGCTTCGTTTGCGGTCCAGTCACCCTTGGATTTGTCGATCATGTTTTCGCACCATGCGTCACTCCCTACCTCGGGTTCACAGGCAGTCAATGAGACACTACAGAGAACGATCGGCAATACCAATCGGAATACCATAAACAATTTATTCAAGGTGGGGTTTCCAAAGCCAGGTGGCACAGATCAATTTTACTGAACGATATGACCGTGACACTCAGCGTCTTGTGTCTGCAGGTGAATTGGTCAACGCTGAATATTTTGCGCCACGATCGGTTCTTCGGGAAGAAAACGATCAACAATCAATCCGGTAAGTGCCAGCACGAACAGTACGATGAGCGCACAGTTGAGCTTACCTGCGGTTTTGTCACCTGCCGATCGGCCACTATCAACTTTACTTTCTTTCTTAATGCCATCCGGAGTAATTTCATAAGCCCACGAAAAAATCATAATCAGTGGGAAACCGACAGTCAGTAATACCAAAATTAATTTACCGACCCACCCCGGAATATGGAGAAGGGATACGCCGACATCCGTGACCTTGAGGATGATCCAGCTCGCGATTACATAGAGTAATCCGACGCGGAATACATTGCGGCGTTTTAGCTCGGAGAAGACGGACATATCGACTCTATTCTTCTGCACGGGGCAGACATAATAACGCAAAACGGCGGTAGGGCAATGGTCATTAACTTCCGTCGCGTACTATTGATTTGACCTACAATGCCGGCGTTGCCAGGGAAGAAT
The DNA here is from genome assembly GCA_003645495.1 of Gammaproteobacteria bacterium. Lineage (GTDB taxonomy): Bacteria > Pseudomonadota > Gammaproteobacteria > Steroidobacterales > Woeseiaceae > SZUA-117. The sequence continues at coordinate 1,182 of QNFK01000459.1, read as the reverse complement.
GAAATGGATATGCCAGATTGCATTGTTGTCACTGCTCTTGCGGACGAATTCGCAAATGAAATCGAACGCCTTGCCAATTTTCCAATAAAAATAAAAGCCTCGTCCCCGGGAAAACAGGCACTGGCGGCATACACTCGCAAAACTGCTCTATTCGGCAGTCCGGACATGATCGCCGACATACTGCCGAGGATGCCGACCGTAGACTGGGTCCAGTCTTCCTGGGCAGGTGTCACACCGCTCATGGCGCTTGATCGTCGCGACTATGTCCTGACGGGTATAAAGGATGTATTTGGCGCACAAATGTCGGAATACGTTCTTGGCTATTTACTGGCGCACGAGCTGAAGGTGCTGCAACGCATGCATGAACAGCGCGAACACAACTGGTTCAGAGGCCACTCCGGCACGCTCGAGGGAAAACGTATGGGGATCATGGGCACGGGCTCAATCGGTCAGCATATCGCCAGGACTGCGAAGCGCTTTGGCGTCAAGGTAACGGGCCTGAGTCGCTCAGGTGCAGCATCGCCGGGTTTCGATAATGTGCTACCAGTCAATGAGTTAAGAACGTTTCTTAAAGAATTAGATTATCTCGTGGCGACCTTGCCGCGAACCGCAGCGACCAACAACCTCCTTGCTGCCGATGCGCTGGTACAGCTCCCCGCACACGCCTCCTTCGTCAACGTCGGCCGTGGCAACGTGGTAAATGACGAAGCCCTTATGGATGCGCTGCGAAATAAGCGCTTAGCCGGCGCAGCACTGGATGTCTTCGACGAGGAGCCAGTACCACAGGACAGTCCGCTCTGGGATACACCAAACCTGTCAATTACCGCCCACATCTCCGCAATTAGTCATCCGTTGCTTATCGTGCCTGTTTTCGTTGAAAATTATCGCCGTTACGTTAATGGACAACCACTCCAGTATGTTGTCGATTTTGCTACAGGCTATTAAATGAATTCGAAGCCGAACAAACCTTACGGAACCGGTGATGCTTCCTTCCAGGCAGCAGGCGGCCAGGCGGGCCTGCGCCAACTCGTCGATATGTTTTTTGACCGTATGGGTACGGACGAACGCTTTGCCACTATTTATGCGATGCATCCGCCAGACAAGGAAGTATCTCGCGACAAGCTATTTCGTTTCCTTTGCGGCTGGCTGGGCGGACCAAAACTGTACAACGAAAAATATGGT
>QNFK01000458.1 GCA_003645495.1 Gammaproteobacteria bacterium | reverse complement strand
TCGATTTCTTCTGTGACGGCACAACCGCCCACAACTTCGCGCCGCTCCAGGATGAGCGTCTTCAACCCGGACTGTGCCAGGTAGGCAGCCGTCGTCAGGCCATTATGGCCAGCACCTATGATGACTGCATCAAATTTGCCGTTATCCGACATCGCAAAAACTATCCGTGAGGCACGAGATGTTCAGCATATCGCAACGGGGAATGCATGCGACAAATCAGTGAACCACATAGTGAAATCCGGTGAATACGAAGCAATATTTCCCTGTGATAATCTGCAGTGACCACAGATCAAAGGCCTGCAAAAATGGAAGCGACGCTGCACCGGGACTGCTACCTCGAAGAATCATGGTTCGCGAAGGAACGCGAACACATTTTTTTCGCAGAGTGGACCTGTGTCGCCCGGGAAAGCGATATCCCGCAAAGCGGTGATTACAAAGCAATCAATCTCACCGGCGAGAGCATACTCCTGGTTCGCGGTGAAGATGACAAGCTGCGAGCCTTTTTCAATGTTTGCCGCCATCGTGGATGCCAGCTCGTTGACTCACTCGCGCCTGAGCAAAAGAGCGGCCGCTTCAAGACAAACATTCGCTGTCCCTACCACTCGTGGGTTTATAAACTCGATGGTGCGTTGCATCACGCACCGCATATGGAAGTCGACAAAGAAAAATACCACCTGTATGAAATGGCGCTGGATTGCTGGGGAGGCTTCGTCTTTGTCCGGGTTAAGTCATCCGACAGCACGCTTGCCGATCAGCTTGGCGACATTCCAGAGCGGTTTAGTCGCTACCCGCTCGTTGAGCTCGTGTGTGGTAAGCGCATAAAGTATTCCATTGCTGCGAACTGGAAAGTAATTCTCGAAAACTTCAACGAGTGCTATCACTGTGCAGGCGTCCATCCGGAACTATGCAAGGTTGTTCCTGACTTTCGCAAGAGTGGCGGCGCAAACCTGGACTGGAGCGATGGAATCCCGCACAAAAAGGGCGCTAATACCTTTACTTTCAGTGGCACGACCAATCGTGAACCATTTCCGGGGCTGAACAAGGCAGAACAGGAACGACACTTCGGCGAGTTGATTTATCCGAATGTGATGCTCAGCATGAGCATGGATCATGGCGCAGTGAATATCCTGCGACCGACTGGCCCGGAGCACACGGAAATCGATTGCCGGTTTCTGTTTCATCCGGACGCTGTTGAGCAGCCGGACTTCGATCCGGCAGATGCAGTGGACTTCTGGGACCTTGTGAACCGCCAGGACTGGACGATCTGCGAGAATGTTCAGCGTGGCATGCATGCGAGGCCATTCGAATATGGTTTCTATGCACCCATGGAGGACTGGAGCCTGGACATACGCAAATATGTTTCGAGCCGTATCGACGTCGATGCAGGCTGACCACGCGGGAAGAACTATGAATATTGCCCAGGAACACACCACTTCCTACTACGCAGCAACCGCGAATGAGGTCACAAACTACCCGCGGCTCAGAGGGGAACAGACCGCAGACGTCTGCGTAATCGGTGCCGGGTTCACTGGAATTTCGACCGCGCTTACCCTGGTGGAGCGAGGTTACGATGTATGCGTTCTCGAAGCTAAAAGAATTTCCTGGGGCGCGTCCGGGCGTAATGGCGGGCAAATGATTTCCGGCGTCAGCGGCGCGAATCAACTGCTCAAAAAACATGGCGAGAGCGCGGCTGACCAGTTGTGGGAGATGCGCTGGGCCGGCCACGACATCATTCGAGAGCGAGTGCAACAATACGAAATCGAATGTGACCTGAAATCCGGGTTTCTCGATGTGGCGATAAAAGGGCGACATCTGCGTGACCTGGAAGCGGATGAAAAAATACTGGCGGAGAAAAACTTTCACTATGAACATCGCATGCTCTCGCGCGAAGAAACGCGTGAGATGACCGGCACGGATGCCTATATCGGCGCGCTTCTGAACATGGGCAATGGTCACCTGCACCCGCTAAATTTGTGCGTCGGAGAAGCGCGCGCGGCTGCGTCACGCGGTGCAAAGCTCTTCGAACATTCGGCGGCGACAGGAATCGAGCATGGGAAGAAAGTGCGGGTGACTACGGCAGAGGGTGCCGTTACCGCAGACTTTGCAGTTATCGCCGGCAATGCATATCAGGCGCTTGAGCCGTCTTTGAAATCGCGATTTTTCCCGGTCAGGAGTTACATCATCGCGACTGAGCCTTTGTCAGCTGAGCAGTTGCAGACGATTAATCCACAGGACCTCGCGATCTGTGATCCGAACTTTGTGCTGGAATACTTTCGCCTGAGTGCCGACAAGCGACTGCTCTTTGGTGGCCGCTGTAATTATTTCGACGAGGACCCGGCGACAATCGAGTCGCAGTTGCGACCGCGGATGTCAAAAGTCTACCCGGAGTTGCGGGATATTGGTGTTGACTACGCATGGGGTGGAACCATCGCCGTGCCTATGAACCGTGTGCCACAAATCGGCCGTATCGCACCAAATGTCTATTACGGTCAGGCGTACTCCGGTCATGGAGTTAATGTATCGCACCTGTCCGGCCAGGTTGTGGCAGATGCGGTCGGTGGGACAATGGAGCGGGTGTCCATGTTTGCCAGTCGCCTTGGAGCGAAGATTCCGGGAGTC
>QNFK01000457.1 GCA_003645495.1 Gammaproteobacteria bacterium | reverse complement strand
CTTTGCCCTGAGCGCCTCACGTTCTTCGTCAGACATCGCATCACTTACAACGCGACGTTCCTCAGGCGTCATATCTCGCAGCCATTTTTTGCCTTCCTGTTTCGTCTCTGTCTTTGCTCCCTCAGCCGATGCTGCCTGCGGCAATTGGAAACAAGCTATCAGAACCATACAAGTCAATTTGGCTGAACCCGTCAATTCGGTACTCCCTGGTTAATCTGAACACAATACACGTAATTAACACCTTTCCGCGCGTATCGTTGACTGATCTTGTATTTACCCCGCTGGTGCCGGCCGACTGCCGCAAATTGAATCGTTGATTTGCGTGTAAGGATGGTCTGTTTTGAGTATTCTTCACCGCCATGAGCAAAGCCTTAACAACACTCATCACAATCGCGGCGCTCCTGACTGCCTGCGCACAACCGGAAGTATTGGTGCCGCGGGCTAACACTGTACCGGCAGGTGTTGACCTGACTGGCAAGTGGCAAATCCGCGCAGATATGGCAGATGATCAGCGTAAATTGCGCGACGCAATCCGCAAGACCAGCGGTGCCAGATCCAGTAGTGGCTCACGAAACAGCAAGCCACGCAAAGTAAAGGGCGGAGTAGTACACGTCTTCCTGGAAACAGGAGAACTTCTGAAGATCACGCAAACTGCACATGGATTGTTTATCAGCTTCGACAGGTCGATCGTTGAGGAATATCGCTTCGGTGAACGGCGAGTAATCAGCATTGGCGAGGTGCAGGCACAACGTGTCACCGGATGGGAAGGCCAGCAACTAATCGTTGAGACTCTGGATAAACATGGCGTGAAGTTAACCGACCGGTTCGAGTTGACGAATAATGGTCAATCACTGCGTCGGGAAATCACGTTGCGCAGTAAGAAGCATGAGGAGCAAACGGTTATCCAGGAGTTCGACAGCGTCGAGTAAGAAAAATCAGGGAACGAAGACGATGATTACCCGGCGGGATAAAAGGTTCACCAATCTCCGCTCCCTGAGCGACGCTGTATTGACGCCCGAGTCAGCTTTGCTCCATTTCAAATGTGAATAACTTGCGCAACCCGCTGGTTGCCTGCGGAACGCCATCTATCATTCTTGCCTTGTAACGGAATCGGTATGCGGCATCTATTGCGGCTTTATTGAAAACAGGGCTGCTGGATTCGACGATAACGACATTGCTGACTGTGCCCATCTCCGTAACGTCAAAGACAACGATGACATGCCCCTCAAGGCCCCGCTGACTGGCAATGAGTGGATAGTTAGGCTGTACAGCAATGATGTTGATAAGCCCATTGTTCGCAGCGCCCAACACGGGAGGAACATGAATGTTTCCCGGCGGGGCGGGTAGGGTCATTCGAATGCCTATCACATCAGTTCCGTCTGTCGGCTCAGTTGGGGGATTGAGCGGGGGAGCAGGTATGGGTGGCGTTGGCATGACCGGTGGCGGCTGCTTTTCAATGACATCTCTTTCTTCTACCTGGCGCCCGAATTCAAGGGTCATACGTGGCCGTGGCGTGGATTCGACCGCTTCACTGACTTCTATCAGGTAGTTCATTACGAAAATCAGGAGTGCTGTCATGACCATTCCGGCTGCTGCTGCGGTTAAAATGCGAGTAAGCATATTCTTGTCCTCGTTTTGTGCCTGGTGGCACTCTCCCGCCGCGATACCTTGAGCTACTAGGTATAGAGTACATACCTGGAACCACAATGTATAGATTGAAATACCTAGAGCTACGAGGTATAGTGCTGAGATCTTCAGCCATTCGCCGGTTACACCTTATGGGCCAGACAAATCCTCCTTTCATGAGTGGCGTACCGGAACTCCTGTTATTGCGCCTGCTTGGGCAGCGCGAGATGTATGGCTACGAACTCGTAAAATCGATCAAGCTTGTAACCAGCGATGCAATTTCATTGGGGGAGGGCGTCATTTACCCGGTATTGCACGCACTCGAGCGGCATGGTTCGCTCAAGGCGAAACGCAAGAAGGTCGATGGCCGAACCAGGGTTTACTATTCACTGACTGCCAAAGGCAAAAAGCGGCTCGAACGACTACACGGTGAATGGCAGAGAATTCAGACTGGAATTACAGCCGCGTTGGAGGTACCCGCAAATGCCTGAGCAAACGTTTGAAGAACTACGGCGCTACCTGCTGAAATCGGGAATTACGCCACGTCATGTCAAACGAACAATTGCGGAACTGAATGACCATTTCGACGACCTGCAGCTTGAAGGCAAATCCGAGGGTCTTTCAACTCTGGATGCACACGCTTTTGCAGAATCCCGAATCGGCGAACACAAACTGATTGCGCAAAACATGCTGGCAAAGACCGAGCTTAAGACCTGGATCTATCGTTATCCCCGGGTAGCCCGGCTTTACTTGCCGGTAGCTTATCTGTTGCTTTTGCCGGCAGCGCCCGTATTCGCCGGTGCTGAACATGCATCTGCCGTTGCGCGTTGGGGAACTTCATTAATGGTTAGTGCAGCCGTCACAGCTGCCATGCTGCTGCTTATGCAGATCGCAATTACGCTGACCTGAAAGCCATTGCAGATTTACCGGGCGGCTGAATCCGCTACGGATTGCACAGTCGGCGTGTAATTCGCCAACACCGCGCGAACTTTGAG
>QNFK01000456.1 GCA_003645495.1 Gammaproteobacteria bacterium | reverse complement strand
TACCGTCCCCTCGAATGTCAAACCGAGCTTTTCAACCAGCCTGATGGACGCCTCGTTCTCCGGATCAACCATGGCGATAATACGCGGCAATTGCAGAACATTCTTTCCGTATTCAAGCACAGCGGTCGCGGACTCGGCAGCATATCCGCTGGCCCAGAACCTGCGCAGGAATGCGAAGCCGACATCGGGCGCATCAAACTCCTTTCTTTTCACCAGCCCACACATTCCCATGGGTGCGTTATCGCTCCTGCTGCGCACCAGGAACATGCCGAAGCCGTGGCGCTCATAGCTACCAATCGGGCCCTTGTGCAGGTACGCGCGCGCGTCGGCACGCGAGCGAACCGCTTTGTCACCTATATAACGCTGGAATGCCGGCTCGTTCAGCAGCTCGACGATGAAATCACAGTCATCATAAGAAAGACGTGAGAGCACCAGCCGTTCTGTTTCCAATACAGTCATCTCAAAAGACCCAAATTCGGACTAACGCTGCTCGATTCCCAAGTACTCCAGAGTCTCTTCCTGAAGCAGGTCGGTGGTAACCAGGTCGACCTCGCAGCGATTGTTGCGGCAAACGGCCTGGCGCCTCGCCTGGCCTGACGGGCAATCGTAATAGACGCGAAATGCACAGTTCTTTTCATAGTTCCTGTATTCGAGCCGCAGTGATGTTATCTCCGACTTCGCCACCGACGTCAGGCATTGAATCGGGTAGCCATAGTCGGCCACCGTGCAATCGTCATCTGTACTACAAGACCGCGCGCCTTCCACTTTTTGTCGCAGGTCGTCTTCAGCCTGCTCGCAATTGACGATGTTCTGCGTTGTTTGCACCGGCGTATCTTTTCCTGGTTGCTGCATTGCCGGGTCCGGCGGCGTGCCCTCCTGCATTGGCTGCCAGCGTGACTCATCCTCAAAGCGGGTCGCAATGAACCAGAGGATTACGGCTAATGATATTGATATCAGCGCAGTTGCGTAAGGCAGACGATTCATCAGGCAGCCCGATATCAGAAGCGATCAATGACGGTGACCCCGGCCACCTGCAGTTCGCCCGGGTTGCCCAGTGCCTGCGCCGCTCGCTGCAAATCGATTGTTTGGCCGATTAGCTGCTGTGGGCGTAACTTGCCATCAGATATCATCTGTAACATGACCTCGTACTCATATGCCTGCATGCCATGGCTGCCAACGATTTCGAGTTCATTGGCGACGACGAGTTCCATAGGAATCGGTGGATGGTGGTCATCACCGGCCAGCAGGCCAATTTGCACATGCCGACCATGTTTGCGCAAATTGGCGATGGAGTTGTAACAGGTGTCGGCACTACCGAGTGCATCGATGGACAAATGTGCACCACCACCAGTCAATTCGCGGATTTCGTCAACGACGGATGCTGTTGAGCCAGCATTGACAGTGGCAACCGCGCCTATAGTTTTCGCCAGCTGCAATGCTTCCTCGTTGATGTCGACGGCAACCACGCGTGCATCAAATGCGGCTGCAATCATTATTGCGGACAGCCCCACGCCGCCACAACCATGCACGACGACCCATTGTTCCGGCGACACGCCACCTTGCGCTACAACACCGCGAAATGATGTAGCAAAGCGGCAGCCCAGGCTCGCCGCAGTTACGAAATCGATATCTTCCGGCAACGCGACCAGGTTGGTATCCGCGTAATCAATTGCGACGTACTCTGCATACGATCCCCAGGCGGTAAAGCCCGGCTGGAATTGATGGTCACAAATTTGCTGATTGCCGGACCTGCACTGCCCACAGGTGCCACACCCACAAACAAATGGCAAAGTTACGCGATCACCGACTTGCCATTGCCCTACATCGCACCCGACGGCCGCAACAATGCCGGCAATTTCGTGTCCGGGCACATGCGGTAGCACGATGTCCGGGTCATGTCCCATCCAACCATGCCAATCGCTGCGGCACACACCGGTCGCTGCGACTTGCAGCACAACGCCCGCATCAACCGGGGCAGGATCGGCAACCTCGCTGATACCAACCGGCCCCTGAAATTCTTCGTATAACGCGGCTTTCATTTAACCAGCTCTTTGTACATGACAAACGCGTCCACGTAGCCATGCACCGGATGAAGAAATGCGCCCGGCAATGTCCCGACAATTGCGAAGCCCATTTTTTTCCAGAGATAGACGCTTGCCTCATTGGTTTTGACCACAAGGTTGTATTGCATCGCCCGGTAGCCGAGCCTTATCGCCTCCTCCTGAGAGTGTTCGCACATTCTGCTCGCCACACCCCGCCCGCGGGCGTTCTCGGCAACAATGTAGCCGCAATTTGCAACGTGAGCCCCAAGCGTCGGCTGATTTGGTTTTATGTAGTAGGTGCCGAGTAAGATCCCGGATTCATCGGCGGCAACATAGCTTGCCTGCGGAATATCGAGCCACATTTTGTGCGCCTCTGCATTCGTCATGTCACGTGCATACGGATAGGTCTCTCCCGCCCGGATGACAGGCTTCATCATCGTCCAGGCGTCTGGCCAGTCCGTGTCTCTTATTGGACGAATTTCTATCTCACTACCCATTTATTAGTTTACTGTTATTCAGCAATGTCTTTTGTGTAGCGCAATAACTCACCGGTATAACTGTTGCGCTCATAAAATTGCCG
>QNFK01000455.1 GCA_003645495.1 Gammaproteobacteria bacterium | reverse complement strand
GCCGCACAGGCAGAGTACAACTACAACTCGCGCAACTGGTTTGCTTATGCAAGACACGAGATGAGAGATAAAGGATTTCGCGCCGATTCCGGATTCGTAACGCGCGTCGATTACGACCAACAAACAGTCGGCCTTGGGCATATCTGGCACGGCGAGGAAGACGACTGGTGGACCCGCATGCGCCTTAACGGTGACTATGATATTTCGCATGACGACCAGGGTCGATTGCTGGAAAAGGAAATCGAAGGATATTTTGGTATCAACGGACCGCTGCAGTCTTACCTGGAATTCGGCGGTCTGTCACGAGACGTGCTTTTCAACGATGTACTGTTTCATGAAAACAAGATCAGCCTGTATACAGAGATGAAGCCCAAAGGCGGTCTGTATTTTGGTATCTGGGCTCGCATCGGCGACCAGATCGATTTTGACAACACGGTTCTTGGTGATGAGATCAGGTTGCAGCCTCGCGTTGAGTGGAATGCTAACCAGAACCTGTTGCTGCGACTACAGAGTTCGCTGGTAAGACTGGATAGCAAGGAAGGGCCAAAGATTTTTGACGCCCAGGTACATGATTTACGAGCGACCTGGCAATTTAGTGTTCGCAGTTTTATTCGCTTGAGTGTTCAATATGAGGACGTAGAACGAAATCAGGATATATATATAGATCAGGTGGATGCGCATACGAGGAATGTCGGCAGGCAGCTACTGTATTCTTACAAGCTGAATCCGCAGACAGTATTCTTTCTCGGTTACTCAGATAGTCACGTCGATGACGATGACCTTGAGTCACTGACAATTACCGATCGAACACTGTTTATGAAAATCGGCTACGCCTGGATGCCGTAGCGCACCTCAGGAATACGCTAATGTCAGCATCCGCGTATACATGAGGAAAAGGTGCCGGATTTATTTTAGGGAAAAGATGCCGGATTTATTCTCGATGATACAGCTGGCATAACCCAATAATGTATCCGGCACCTTTTCTCGGAAAATAAATCCGGTACCTTTTCGAATCCTTTTTTTCTGCGGCTCGGAAGTTTTATTCTTCCTGGCTCTTGTCTGACTTGATGATGCAGTGCTGGCCGGTACAGTTGTACGGATCACCGCCAGTATCAAGTTCATCGGCAATCGCCAGGCTCTCAACATCTTTGATCGATGAACGCAGGACCTGTACGTCATGCAGGTCTGTGTCTACTTTGATCGGTGCCTTGCGCGCCACCGTTACCAATTTTGCATTATGTGAATTCATATCCGTTACTCAGTACAAATGCGTGTGTGTACTTATATTGACGCAATGCGATGAAATGCGTTCTGTTTTTCGTCGGTTTTTTACTACCGTTCGTCGGATAACTGCCTCAGGTCGGTCGGGAATGACCGTTGGTCGGGCAGGGGCGTTTTGCGTCAGGCAAGCGCGAAGTCCAGTGCGGCAATTGCATGTAATTCGGTCGTATCAAAGGCCGGCAAATCCAGGTCTGCCGTGGCGATCAGCAGGCCGACCTCTGTACAGCCGAAAATTACGCTGTCCGCACCGGCATCAGCAGCATTGCTGACAATATCCAGGTAACGTTGCTTCGACGCAGGCTTGATTTCACCCTGGCACAGCTCCTGGTAGATTATGTCGTGTACTGAAGTACGTTCTGCATCATCCGGAATAAGAACACTGATGCCGTGCTGGTTCTTAAGGTGTCCCTTGTAGAAATCCTGTTCCATCGTGAAGCGTGTTCCCAACAATAACGGGCGTTGCACACCGGCCGCTTTTATCGCTGTAGCGGTGGCATCCGCAATGTGAATGAGTGGAATTTTCACCGCACCCTGAACTTCAGCCGCCATTTTGTGCATAGTGTTCGTGCAAATGACGATGCATTCGGCGCCGCCTTCTTCGAGGCTGCGGGCAGCATCGAGCATGCAGTTGGTCGCTGAGTCCCAGTCGCCCGCCGCTTGGTGCGCCTCTATCTCGGCAAAGTCGAATGACCACAACAATAGCCTGGCCGAGTGCAGTCCGCCGAGACGTTGGCGGGCCAGTCTGTTCAGAAGCTGGTAATAGACGACAGTGCTTTCCCAGCTCATGCCACCAATCAAGCCAATCATTTTCATCCGATTCTCCTGGTGGAAATCAGCAGCTGTCGTCGACCATCAAACATTGGGCGGTGGCAGATGGCCAAGAACATTCTCTATTGCCAGGCCGATGCCGAGCAAGTTGCGGTCCGATCCTTCCGGACCATCGATTTCAAGTGTGACCGGAAGTCCGTCAGAGTTCAGGTCGGCGGGAATGACCAAACCGGGGAGGCCGGCTGTGCTGCCCGGGGAGATGTTTCTGCTTATAACACCCTCGAATGGCACGGATTTGCCGTTAAGCAGAACTTCACTGTCCTGGCCGATCGGCGGCGCGGCAATTTGTGCCGTGGGGAAAATCATTGCGGCGAGGTTGTTCGCGGCAAAATAATTCCTGAGCGTTTCCCGGAGCGCTGGTAAATGCTGGTCACGCGCGGCTACAAATTCTGCTTCAGGAATTACCAGCTCACCGCCAGGTAAAACATAGCGTGCAAAAGTCGCCTGAATATCCGGACTTGCTTGTTGCATAAGTTCATCAAACGAAACGCCGGTGTTGAATTCCTGCAGGTATTG
>QNFK01000454.1 GCA_003645495.1 Gammaproteobacteria bacterium | reverse complement strand
CCGCCGGTAAAGAAGCCAAGAATTCTCCCGGTACCGATATCAAAAGAGGCGGCCATGACGTGATTGTCCAGCTCGTCCTGGTGTTGTTGTGTATAGCGCCATGATCCAACCAGTCCCTGTTCCTCGCCATTCCACAGTGCGAAGCGAATCGTGCGTGCCGGTTTCAGGCCCAAACGCGTAATTTGCCTTGCTATGTCGATCATCATGCTCGCGTTTGCACCATTGTCCAGTGCGCCTGTGCCAAGATCATGCGAATCAAGATGCGCACCGATCAGGACAATTTCATCAGGTCGGCTGCTGCCGCGAATTTCGCCGATGACATTCGCGGACTGGTAGGCGTAGCCGCTGTCGACCTCAATGCTTGCTGTTAACGACAGTGATTTTCCGTCGCGCAGCAGGCGTTGGGCTCTGGTCGCACTTTCACGCTCCATCAACAGTAACGGCAGTCGACCCTTCCCGGACAGGAGCGGCAATCGATACAGAAGATTATTCGGTCGTGACGACATAAACACGACACCGGCCGCACCCGCCGCGAATGCCAGTGCCTCACTATGGGCGGCGTCACTGTATTCTGCGAAAAGTCCATTCAGGCCGATTTCGTCAGTCAGCAATGGAGATTCAATTAATACCCATGCGTTTCGAGCTGCATCGCCAAGGCGTGCAAAGTCATCTTTAGTGCCAGGGCCGGCATCGAGCAATGGCGCTGATAGCTGGTCTGCACCGGCAGAAAACGGTTTGGCGATCACTCGTGGTGTAAACGTATGGTCACCGGAAACAGTTGCCGAGACCGCAAGTTCCTGCCACTGCGACGGCATTTCAAACGGCTCGATTTTTGCGCTTACACCGGCCTGTTCAAATCTTGCCCGGGCCCAATCCACTGCTGCCTTGCTCGATGGAGAGCCAGTAACGCGTCCGCCGATCTGGTCGGTCAATATTTGCAGATCACCGATTATTGGCGTGTCCCCGAGCATAGCGCCAACCAGCGCGTCGACATCCTCAGCAGCCGACGCCTGGCCAGCAATGCCCAAAGCACAAATTGCACCGAATACGTGAAATCGCATATCGTGTTCTCCGTTCTGTTTTTGTATTTCTGATCGTCAGTCACACTGACCAGCAGCATCAGTCGCTCAAGGCGCAACCATCAATTCACTGTATCTCGTTTTAATGGCATGATAGCCCGAATTTTTCACCGCCATTGAATCGTATGCGCCAGTCGCTGACGCATTCAGCCGCTGCACGCAAGCGCTATCAATCGAACCAGGACAGTTAGTTGTAATGGAGTAGATAGAAAAAAAGCATTATTTATCAAATACTTATCATCAGGAGCATATATTGAAACTCGCAAGCCTTAAATCCGGCGGCCGTGACGGCACGTTGGTCGTAGTCAGTCGTGACCTGAGCCGCGCCGTTCGCGTTCCGGAGATAGCCGGCACTATGCAAGCAGCGCTGGATGACTGGAGCGACACATCAACTGCGCTGCGCGAAGTTGCGGAGCGTCTTGCAGCAGGATCGGTTGAAGGCGAATTTGCGTTCGACACGTCTGCTGTTAGCTCCCCATTGCCGCGCGCATATCATTGGGTAGACGGCAGTGCGTATGTCAATCACGTTGAGCTGGTGCGCAAGGCTCGCGGCGCTGAAATGCCGGACAGTTTCTGGCATGACCCGTTGATTTACCAGGGCGGCTCAGACGATTTTCTGGGTCCTCAAGATGATATTCCTGTGCCAAGCGAAGAATTTGGTATCGACATGGAAGCAGAAACGGCGATTATTACCGATGACGTACCAATGGGTACTTCTGAAGATACTGCCGGCAAGCACATCAAGTTGCTGATGATCGTCAACGACGTTTCGTTGAGAAACCTGATACCGGGTGAGCTCGCCAAAGGATTTGGGTTTTACCAGTCCAAGCCATCGACGGCATTCTCACCAGTCGCCGTAACACCCGATGAGCTGGGCGATGATTATGCTGATGGTTCCGTTAACCTGCCGCTACGCACACATCTTAATGGCGAATTGTTTGGCGAGCCTTTTTGCGGCGTTGACATGACGTTTAATTATCATCAACTCATCGCTCATGTGACAAAGACACGCCGCCTTGGTGCGGGAACAATTATCGGTTCCGGCACTATTTCAAATTACGATCGATCGAGAGGCTCAAGTTGTATTGCTGAAAAACGCATGTTGGAAACTATCGAGGATGGTTCGCCGTCGACGTCATTCATGAAGTTTGGTGACACAGTTCAGATCGAAATGCTCGACGCAGAGGGCGCGAGCATATTCGGCGCGATTAAGCAGAAAGTCGTACCAGGCTGAACAATGACCGATAAACGCATGTCACTGGATGGCGCTCAGCGCCGTCGCCTGTATTTGTTTCGGCATGGGGCCGTCGACTATGTAGACCCGGATGGCAAGGTCGTGCCTGATCCGGACATCGTATCGCTCAATGAAAAAGGTCAATCGCAAGCCGACGCTATGGGGCAGATGTTCGCCGCGGTGGCCATTGACCGGGTAATCTGCTCCGGCCTGGCGCGAACCCGGGAAACGGCGCAGCGGGTCGTGGGCGTGCGCGATCTGACGATTGAGGTCAATGCTGGTCTGGAGGAAATCAGGCCGGCGACCCGGGATGG
>QNFK01000453.1 GCA_003645495.1 Gammaproteobacteria bacterium | reverse complement strand
TCGTACTCCTGACTCGCAACAGATCGCCGCGAGTGACACCGCCCACAGGCTTCCGGCTGAGCTGGCGGATGCATCCGCAGTTCGCTGCGATTAGCAATGCCGGTGTCTGTATTCATTTGCCAGACAGCACGCCCCGCATCGTCAAGGTCGGTCACCAGCCCCGCAAGACCGAACAGATCGCCATCATTAGCCTGTTGCACGTGTCGCGAGCCGGGACCGTGACAGGCCTCGCAAGCGACATTAATTTCCGACCAGGTCGTGTCAAACGAATCACTGTCGACGCTGTAATTCTTTTGCAGGTTTGTTGAATGACACTCGGCACACTGGTAGTTCCAGTTTTGCTCGCGACCGGTCCAGTGCAGCAAATCCGTATGGCTTATGTACTCGTCCGCGTAAAGATGAAACCAGCGCTGACCACCTTCGTCTGCGTCACGTGTATCCCATGCAATCGGTAACGACTGTAAGCGCCCGCCGGGAAATTCAATCAGATATTGCTGTAACGGCGTAACACCAAATACGAACTTGACCGGGAACTCCTGGAGTTCACCACTCGCATTGTCCGTGCGCACGAAATACGTGCCATTGCGCTCAAGAAATGTGCTGGTAACGCCGTAGTTTTCAAATTCGACGCCCGAGAAGTCTCCGAGCACCGTTGCAGGTGTCGCATGCTGCATGGCCAGATCATGGTGCGACCCACGCCAGGCACGATACTGTTCCTCATGGCAGCCGCTGCAGGATTCAACGCCCACATAACTCAATGGCACAGGACCGGTCGGGGTAGCAACCTCTTTCTCCGGACCGCACGAAGCCATCGCCATAAAAATGGCGGCACAAAAGGCGTAGCGAGAAAATTCGCGCACAATCTTTTTGTTATTGCGCGAGCGCTGTTGCACCCCTACAAATGCAACATCTGACACAAACATAGTGAAACTCATCGACAGCTGCTTCCTCGCGGATACTTTTACAATCTCTTTTCAGAAACCGCTGCTGTCGTGCGGGCTGGTTAACCCAGCCCGTACGTGGTTTCCCTACTCGGCGGTAACGTTTTCCGCCTGCGGGCCTTTCTGGCCCTGCGTCACTTCCATGGACACTTTCTGTCCTTCTTTGAGACTCTTGAATCCTTCCATCGTAATAGCACTGTGGTGAACGAATACGTCCTGACCACCTTCACGCTCGATGAATCCAAATCCCTTATCGTCGTTGAACCACTTAACGGTTCCTGTAACTCTTTCGCCTGACATATCAACCTCTTAAAAAAAACTCGCCAGCCAAGGCTAGCGATTACTAAGCCCCCTCGTAGTCGAGGCAGCCGCCATAGTACTAATAAATCTCGCATGAGGCCCGTTTTATTTCCCGGGCGAAGTAAGGTAGCGTCAATAAAACAGGCTTAAGACCCTTAAATTCGTCTCAAAATAGTGCCCGAACGTATCATTTAAGGTTATTTTCCCGTTTCGGACATATTGCAAAAACAGACTGTTGCACCGCCAAAATCCGCAGATTTCGCTGTTGTGAATTAAGACTGAATCTATTTTGCGTTTTTGTTCAGCGTTTGTTTACGTAATGTTTGCCAAGTTTGTGTACGGAATTACAACCGAGCAACGCCATGCTTCTTTCCAGTTCTGTTTTCAGAAGATGCAACGCGCGTTCGACACCTTTTTGGCCGCCGGCGGCAAGCCCGAACAGGTAGCCGCGACCAATACTGCAGGCATTAGCCCCGAGCGCGAGCGCCTTGATGACGTGCGTACCACGCCGCACGCCACCGTCACAAATAATTTCCAGCTTGTCGCGTAGTGCGTCCGCAATCGGTGCGATGCAATCGACCGGTGCTGGCGCAGTTTCAAGCTGGCGTCCGCCGTGATTTGAGAGCATGACTGCGGTTGCGCCAGAATCAACTGCTTTTCTTGCATCACCAACCGTTTGAATGCCTTTGATAACCAGCGGGCCATCCCAGAGACTGGCCAGCCATTCGACATCCTTCCAGTTGATGGACCGGTCAAACTGGCTATTGATGTATTCCATCACTCCTTTGCTGATTTCGCTGGCCGCACTCGGGCTGCTGGTGACATTAACCATGTCAAAGCCTGGTTTGAGTATTGCTCTTACCGTCCAGGGGAAATGCCATGCATAACTCAACATGCTGCGGAATTTGAGTTTGGGCGGCATGCCAAAGCCAGTAACGAGATCTCTTTCACGATTGCCGGCAATCGGCGTGTCCACCGTCAGGCATAACGCATTGAATTTCTGTTCCTTGCAGCGCTTTACAAAGTCCTCCGTCAGGCCCCGATCCTTGAACATATAAACCTGGTACATTTTTGGCCCGGCGGTCATCGCGGCAACGTCCTCGATGGTCGCTGTGCCAAGTGTCGAGAGGCTGTATATCGTGCCGAAGTTCTGCGCTGCCTGGACCACCGCGCGCTCAGCTTCGTGATGAAATAGTCTTGATGCCCCGGTTGGCGCAATGATGACAGGCCAGTCGATTTTCTGTCCCAATACCGTCGTACCAAGTTCAATACTGCTGATATCGGACAGTTGTGTTGGCAGCAACTCATAGTCGTTGAAAGCGTCAGTATTTCGCGCCAGCGTCAACTCATCGTCGGCACCGCCATCCATGTAGTTAAAGACAGGCGAT
>QNFK01000452.1 GCA_003645495.1 Gammaproteobacteria bacterium | reverse complement strand
TACGCAACTGGCGCATCGTCAAAGTAGCGACTACCAAAGCGCAGCGAAAACTGTTTTTTCATCTGCGCAGAAAGAAGAAGAGCCTCGCCTGGTTGTCGCATGCCGAAACAAAAGCGGTAGCGGACGATCTCGGTGTCAGCGCCAAAGAAGTTACCGAAGTGGAACGCAGGCTGAGTGCCCGTGATGCAGTATTTGATCCGGTACCGGATGCTCGTGATGATGACAGAGCGTTTTCACCAGCGGCGTACTTGCCCAGCAGCCCGGATTCTGATCCTGCAACATTTCTGGAAAAGCTCGATTGGAAAGAAGATGCGACCTCAAGAATGATGGAGGCGATGAGTACGCTCGATGAGCGTAGTATCGATATTCTCCAGTCACGCTGGCTTACCGAAGAAAAGCAGACTCTGCATGAGTTAGCCGATCAATACGGCGTATCGGCAGAACGTATTCGCCAGATTGAAGGCAACGCGATCAAGAAAATCAGGGTTGCGATGGGAGCCTGAATCAGGCGCCAGCTGAAGACCAAAACAAAACCCGCGCAACCTGGTTGCGCGGGTTTTTTTATTGGTAACTGTAATAAATCAGACTTGATCGTACAGACGCTGTAAGGCAATACCTGAACTAAGCGGCCGGATAGCACCAACGTCATTGCGAGCCCAAAGAAACAGACGAAAAAAAAGCGTGACAGATTTTAGTCTGCCACGCTCCTTAAAGCGGAATAATTTTCTTAGCTTGTAACCGGAACCATCGTTATTTCAACACGGCGGTTGGCCTGCTTGCCAACAGACGTACCGTTGTCGGCAACCGGCATTGATTCGCCCATGCCGATGTCGATCAGCCGTTGTGCGTCGACTCCCTGCGCTCGCAGGTACTGTCCGACTGATCCGGCGCGACGTTCCGACAATGCCTGGTTATAAGCGTCGGAACCCGAGCTGTCTGTGTGACCAGCCACTTCAACCACGGTCTTGTCAAACTCATTCAGGACCTTGCTTACCGACACCAGCACATCGTAAAACGCCGGGCTCAGATCCGAACTGTTGGTAGCGAAGGTCACATTACCCGGCATATTCAGGGTGATGTTGTCACCCATGCGCGAAACGCTGACACCGGTACCCTGCAGTTCCGCACGCAGTTCAGCTTCCTGCTTGTCCATGTAGTAACCAACCGAGCCACCGGCCAACGCACCGACACCCGCACCAATCAATGCATGCTGTCTGCGCTCAACCGCGTCATCACCTGATGCCAGGCCAACGGCCGCGCCGGCCAGTGCGCCGATGATGGCACCCTTGGTCGCGCTGCTCGTTTTCGATTCCTGTGTGTATGGATCAAGCGTTTCGCAACCGCCGAGAACAATCGCGAAACCCACAGACGCCAGTAAAATTTTCAGATTTTTGCTGTTCATATTCGTTCCTCTGCCTGCATGGTTTCCCAGCAAGCGACCCTTAGCGAAGTATTCGACGCTATTGTATGCGTTGTGTTCCTGAACAAACCCTGAAACCGGTACCACCAGCAGCGGTTTTTGTGTGAAATGTGCGCTATGTCTCAGTTTATGGGCCAGTAGGCCGCTGAACGCAGCTGCAGGGTGGTGTGTAGAATAGTCACAGGCCATCAGGCCGATTGCAGAGGATACGAATGAGCGAAACAGACCGCTGGCTGGTTGATTACGGCGAGAGCCATAGCGACATTGGAAATCCGCTCGTATTCT
The DNA here is from genome assembly GCA_003645495.1 of Gammaproteobacteria bacterium. GTDB lineage: Bacteria > Pseudomonadota > Gammaproteobacteria > Steroidobacterales > Woeseiaceae > SZUA-117. The sequence goes on along the minus strand of QNFK01000452.1, from coordinate 929 downwards.
GGATTTCCGTACCGCTCCTCGTACTGGGCACAGTGGGGCTGCTCTGGTCGTTACCCATTCCGCACGAATTTGCCGATATTTCGCCGGTGCTGAACTGGGGCAGCGCTTTTCTGATGGCTGCCGTCGTTTATTACTTCATCATTTCGATGTCCCTGGCCATCGGCATGCTGCCGTTCATTTTTGGCGTTGCAGCGCTGCAAATATGGCTGGCTAACTCAGCATATTCTCCCTACATGGCAAGCAGCGGATTGCTGGCCGCGAGCATTATTGGACTGTACCTGGGCAATCTTCCTGATGGCGGTATCCGGGCTGTTTTCCGCGACATACAGCTGATGATGATTGCCCCGGTCTGGATTCTTTCCAACATCTACCGCCGCTTCGGGATTCCTTATTGACCGGACGATAAGAAGTTACCAGCACCAATCATTTCTGTAGAATTACTGGTACTCCGTCAAGGTGATATTTACGGAGTACTAACCCGATTCAGCATTCCGATGTCCCGGAGGCATTGTGACCAGTGATAACTCCATGCAGAACCCTGCATCCGCAAAGCGCCAGTTAAATCCAATGGACCTGTACGACGTTCAAGCCGAGCTCTCGGACGAAGAACGCATGGTACAGGAAACCGTGGCGCGATTCGTAGACGACAAAGTAATCCCGGTTATCCGTGACGCTTTTGAGAATCATTATTTTCCGCGCGACCTGATCACCCAGGTCGCGGAACTCGGTTTGCTCGGCAGCTCGATCGAGGGCTACGACTGTGCCGGAATGAACGCGATTTGTTACGGGCTTATCTGCCAGGAACTGGAGCGCGGCGACAGCGGACTGCGCAGTTTCGTTTCAGTGCAAAGCAGTCTGGTTATGTATCCGATTCACACCTATGGATCGGAAGAGCAAAAACAACGCTGGTTGCCTGCAATGGCACGCGG
>QNFK01000451.1 GCA_003645495.1 Gammaproteobacteria bacterium | reverse complement strand
GTGGCAGTGCACAGGGAGATACGAAAGCGAAGATGCCGCGAATATTTCGGCAAAACTCACACCGTTTCCTCCAGCACCTTTTTGACAAAAGGAACGGTCAGGCGTCTCTTTGCTTTAAGTGCTTCCGTATCCAGCTTATCGAGCATCGCATACAGGCTGGCCATGTCACGCTTCATGCGAGTCAACAGAAAGTTGGCAGTCTCCACCGGCAAATCAAGGCCACGATGACGCGCCCTTAGCTGCAATGCACTGATCAACTCATCCTCATCCAAAGCGTGCACATGAAATGCGGGCAGGCGTGAAAATCGACTGGCAAGATCGGCAAGTGCAAAATTGCACGCGCGTGGCGTTGCACTTGCTGAAACAACAAGCACACCATCTGCGTCGCTGACCTGGTTGTACAAATTGAACAACCCGAGTTCCCAATCCGCGTCGCCCGCGACTACGTCGACATCATCGAGACAAATGAATTGTCGACTGGCAAGTCCTTCCAGGATGCCGGGACCGACATCAACGAAATCACGCAGTGGCAGAAAGACCGCACGATCTCCCGGGTGTTCACAAACGGCCTGCAGAAGGTGCGTTTTACCACTTGCCGCAGCGCCCCAGAGCCATCCGCCGGGGCCATCCCCGGTCGCTGCAATTGCGCTCAGAAAAGCGACCAGCGCCTCGTTACCCGTGGGCCAGAAACTCTCGAATACAGCATGGTCCTGGAGTTTCAGTGGCAGGGCCAGCTGGCTCAAGACGCAGAATCTCCGTTAGCATTCGGCTCGCTTGCCATTTCCGGCACCGGTAATTCCGGATGTTCGGCCAGGTACTCCCGGTATGCGAAACGAACCAGTACTGACAATACAGCGGCAGCCGGCAATGCCAGCAAGATACCGAAGAACCCAAAAAGCTGGCCACCCGCAGCAATAGAAAAAATGACAATGACCGGATGCAAGCCAATACGATCGCCGACCAGCTTGGGCGTGAGAAATGATCCCTCGATCATTTGCGCGCCAGCAAATGTGGCGAGCACGCCCAGGAGGCGCCACATTGGTTCGGGTTCTGTGGCTACAGTCAGGCCGGCCAGTACGATACCAAATACGAATCCCAGGTAGGGAACAAAGCTGACCAGGCCAGCCACCACACCGATCGCCAGCGCGAATTCCAGGCCGACGAGGGTCAATCCAAGCGTATAGATGGCGCCAAGAGCGATCATCACCATAATCTGCCCACGCAGGAATGCGCCGAGTACATCATCAGTTTCACGAGCGAGTCTGAATACAGTGTCGTGCTGCCTGGAAGGAATCAGGGCGCCCAGCCTCGTCAGGATGGCGTCCCAATCGCGCAACATGTAGAAAGTCAGAATCGGGATCAGGAACAGGCTGATCACGGCGGCTGCCAGAGCCCCGCCAGAATGCGTCAATGACAGAAAAATCGTCGATGCCCAACTGCCGGCCATATCGCTGTAACGAGCAATGAATGCACCAAAACCGATATCCTCACCGGACTCGACACCAAGGAATTCTGTAACCCGGGGAAACCAGACCTGCTCAGCCTCGGCGATAATTCCCGGCAATGCGGCGAGCAAGGCGGAAACCTGCTTTTGTACCAGGGGCAGGATCAGCAACACGAGCAAACCAACGCCAATAAACGTCAGCAGAAAAACCAGCACCACTGCGATCGTGCGTGGAATTCTCAGGCGCTGTAGTCGATCTGCCATTGGATCCGCGATGTAGGCGAGCAGCGCCGCGGCAATGAAGGGAGTGAGCACCGGAGCCAGCAACCACATTAACCAGCCGATAAGCGCAATAGCGATCATCCAGTTGGTACGCAGGTTAGTGCCGAGGTTACTGGCCATCAGCATTCTGCTCCGCGTGCGTTGCCCGGTGCGCCCATTTCATCACGTAATCCAGCCCGCTGATCACGACAGTAACAACAACGGATGCGCCCAGCACAGTGATCGTAATTTTGTCGGGCCAGCCAAATCCGGCCCGGCTCATTACGAAAAGTATAAATAACAGTTCCAGCGCAGTATTGAGCTTGCTGATCCTGGTCGGTTCACCTTCGATCGGACGAATCAGGAAGTTATAGACAGTTGCGCCACCAATGATGACGACATCCCGAAAAATAACCAGCACCGCCATCCAGACAGGAATCTGTTCAACATACGCGAGCGTAATAAATGTTCCTGCAACCAGCAGCTTGTCTGCGATCGGATCAAGCAACGCACCGATTCGGGTATGCCAGTTAAAGCGTACGGCCAGGTATCCATCCAGGCCGTCAGAAAATCCTGCGACCCAAAACAGGACCAACGCAAGACCGTATTGATCTTTGATCATCAAAACGAGGATTGGCGCTACCAGCGCGATGCGCAGCAAGGATATTGCGTTTGGCAGCCAGCGTAATGACATGCGATCCCGACCTGGTACTAGTTTGAACGATACAAAAATTCGAGCGACATGGGCACAACGGAGGATCGATCGTCAAATTCAAAAGAGCCCGTGCTCGATTGATCGAATCTGCCGTCCAGGCCGCCATCGTTCACCGCAACGGGCTCAAGCAGACGACTCTGCGCCAGTGCGCGCTGCAGACGTTCAACGCCTCCCTGCACCTGCACTTCGTAGGTTATCCTGTCGCCGTCAACGGAC
>QNFK01000450.1 GCA_003645495.1 Gammaproteobacteria bacterium | reverse complement strand
GATTATGTGGATTTTGTTGCGTTCGCCGAAGATGTAGGGTGCCATCTTCGGGTTCCAGTAACGGGTCTGATGACCAAAGTGCACGCCAGCCTCAAGCATCTGGCGCATGGTTACGTCTGCCATATCGATTCTCCGGGTTAGGCCTCCGTACATCCCATCTCGCAACCCCTTTTTGGTGGGGCACCCAGCGTGACGTGTCGATGTACGTGTGGATTAATTGCCTCAAGGGCGCGCGCTTTATACCATACTGAATCGTGGCCAACAACGGGAAAGGTGGGGCAGGTTCCGCATTTTCCCAGGCCTTTATTTGGGCCAGCGCCGCAATTGAGTGAGAATCGCGGTTTGAGCCCTCTTTTTCCAGTGTAAATCTATGAATGTGACCTTAAAAACACCTGCAGAGCAGGAGAAAATGCGCATCGCGGGCCGTTTGGCTGCTGATGTCCTGGACATGATTGGTGAGCATGTCAAAGCAGGTATAACAACAGATGAGCTTGATGCCATTTGCCATAAGTACATCACCGAAACGCAGGCTGCGATTCCGGCACCGTTGAATTACAGGGGCTTTCCGAAATCTATCTGTACGTCCCTTAACCATGTGGTTTGCCACGGCATTCCCGGTGACCGGACGCTCAAATCCGGCGATGCATTAAATATTGACATCACGGTCATCAAGGACGGCTTTCACGGTGATACGTCGCGCATGTTCTTCGTCGGCAAGCCGAACATCCAGGCGGAAAGACTGGCGAACATCGCCTACGAGAGCATGTGGCTTGGCATCGAACAACTGGCGCCAGGCAAGCGGCTTGGCGACATCGGCGAAGCTATCCAGAAGAATGTTGAGAAAAACCGCTTTTCAGTGGTGCGCGAGTATTGCGGACACGGCATTGGCAGGGTTTTTCACGAAGATCCACAAGTGCTGCACTACGGCAAGGCTGGTACCGGCTTGGAGCTGCAGGCCGGCATGACGCTGACTGTCGAACCGATGATCAATGCCGGCAAAAGGCACGTACGGCTGCTGCCTGACGGCTGGACGGTAGTCACCAAAGATCACAAGCTGTCCGCGCAGTGGGAACACACAGTCCTGATTACGCCAGAGGGCTTCGAGGTTCTGACACTGGGGTCTGAACAGCGCTAATAAATACAATGACTTACAATACTTCTGCTGACGCCGCCCAGCATGACGAAACATTCCTCGCCATGCAAAATGCGCTCTCCGGCGACCAGCAGCATTCCGTCAATGGCTGCCGCGCGGCACTAGCCCAGGCTACCATAAGCCTGAATGAGCGCTTCGAACGCGGCGAGTCGGTTACTGGCCTGGTCCGGCTGCGCTCGGCAATCGTCGACCAGTTACTGACTCATCTGTGGCTTCAGTACGCGGGTGGTCTCGCAGACGATGCAGCACTGGTAGCGGTCGGCGGCTACGGCCGCGGCGAACTGCACCCGTACTCCGATGTAGACATCATGATTCTCGTCGCGGATGTACTACCCCATGCTGCTGAAACAAAGGTGTCTGAATTCGTCGCAGCATTGTGGGACATTGGACTCGAGATCGGTCATAGCGTCAGAAACGTCGCCCAGTGCCGGGAGCAATCCGAAGAAGACATCACTGTCGTTACGACACTGACTGAAGCACGGCTGATCAGTGGTCCGGTGACGCTTTTCTCAGAAATGCAGGCAGCTGTATCGGCGGACGAAATCTGGCCCTCCGATCAGTTTTTCGCCGCCAAGCGAAATGAGCAACGTGCTCGTCACCACCGTTATGACGATACTGCGTACAAGCTCGAACCCAATGTGAAAGGCAGTCCCGGCGGATTGCGGGATATTCAGATGATTGGCTGGGTTGCGAAACGACACTTTGCCGTCAAGACCCTGGACGAGCTGGTCGCGCATAAGTTTCTCACACCCGGTCAGCTGCGCGTACTCAATGATGGCCAGGAATTTCTCTGGCGCGTGCGCTTTGGCCTGCATGTCCTGACCGGCCGGCGAGAAGATCGATTGCTGTTTGATCATCAATCGCGCCTCGCAGAAATGCTCGGCTATGAGGATGCTACCTTTACGCTTGCCGTTGAACAAATGATGCAACGCTATTACCGGACCGTTATGGAATTGAGCCGGATCAACGAGATGCTGTTACAGCTGTTCGAAGAAGCGATCCTTATGGACCCGGACGCCGAGCCGCAGGCGATCAACGAGCGCTTCCAGATCAAGAACGGGTTTTTGCAAACGACGAACGACAACGTGTTCGAGCTCGAGCCTACCGCATTACTGGAGGTGTTCCTGTTGCTGCAGCAGCGCGCAGAAATACGTGGAGTCAGTGCCCTTACGATCGGCTTGATAAAAAGAAACCTGTACCTGATCGATGAAAAATTCCGCCAGAATCCCCGCAACCACGAACTTTTTCTAAGTATTCTTCGTGCACCGGCCGGCGTCACCCACGAACTGCGACGCATGAATTCGTACGGCGTCCTCGGTTTGTACATACCGTCCTTCGGCCGCATCGTCGGGCGTATGCAATACGATCTGTTTCACGCCTACACGGTCGATGAGCACACCCTGTTTGTGGTGAATAACCTGCGCCGCTTTGCACTGACTCGCTTTGATCACGAATACCCGCATTGCAGCCCGTTGATGCAGTCGTTCGAG
>QNFK01000449.1 GCA_003645495.1 Gammaproteobacteria bacterium | reverse complement strand
GCCGATGGGAAAGGCCACGGTTGCGAGCTGTGGTAGTGCACACCAGCGACTTCGATGTTGGTTTCCTCGGCAACTTCGCGACGCACAGCATCCTCCAGGCTTTCCCCGGGCTCGACAAATCCGGCGATAGTTGAGTAGCGACCCTCGGGCCAGTCCGTCTGCCGACCGAGCAGGCATTTATCGCCCCTCGTAACCAGCACAATGATCGCCGGGTCGACTTTCGGAAATGTGCGAATTGCACATTCCTGGTTGGTACAGATGCGTGTATTGCCACCGGATTCGGTGCGCGATTGAGCGCCACAAACGCCACAGTACTTTTGCATCCCGTGCCAGAGTACCAGCGCGCGGGCATGCGCTATCAGGTTAGCCTCGTCTGCCGGCACGACGCTGCCGAGGTAGCGCAGGTCATGGAACTCGCCGGCATCCGTAAATGGTGCCTCTGCGCTGCGGTCTATATGAATTGCAAAAGTGGGCTTCTGTCGAAACATGCCGAGAAATATAGTTTCCTGTTGTGGCAGGAAAGCGTCGACGTCTGCTCTTTTCAGCAGGATCGCGTTGAATGGTTCACCGGCCGCCAGGCATTTGTCTCCCCAAATGGGCACAAAACGGGCATCCGGGCTCTCAATGGCCGTTGCAAGCCACTCAGGGTCTTCGCGCCGGTGACCGGTGCGGTCGACGAAAGCGCCCGCGAATATATTGTGCTCGCTCATGGTCGGGGCAGTGTACAGAATTTCCCGCGACGGGCAGTGTGCTCCCTTCTGCCGGAACCACGACCCAGCATGGACTTGTGATCGTCAGGCAGGCATGGACCTGCTGCTCTTCGAAATCTCGCAACTGGGGCACCTGCGCTGGTCCAGGGCGTAGGCATCCTGAATATATCGGGCCCGGCAAGTCGCGCAAATCGCCAGATACAATTCGTCGTTCCGCGAAATATTCTGTAGCAGATTCCAGGCCCATTCAAAACTGATTTTTGGTGCAGGATGCAGCAACACATAGGTTTCGAAGGCGCGGCAAACCCGATGACCGTATTCAACGTCGGGTCGCGGCCAGCAGGTATGTACTTTGTTGGCCGTATCGATACGCAACAACAAGCTTGTGCAGAACAAAGCGATCAATGTCGTCGCTTCGAGCTGGTTCAACGGGGTTTTGACGAACAATGAAATTTGCTGCGGTGATTTGCCCCTGCGCCGTTTGACCGTATCACGGCCGGTATTACGGAAATAGGTGCTGTACAGCTTACGAATCCGATCGTCGCTCAGCCCCGTGCAGTCGCGGATGGTCTTCGTCCTGGCCTCGTGATTGATCATTCGTAGCGCCAGCTCAAACTGGCTTCTTTCGGCGGAGTAACGGTTGTCGGTGAGTCGCATTTCTTCCCCTTTCTGCGAGTTTATGCCCATATAAGGTTAACAAAAAGGCTATACTATCGCTATATGGGAAATCAAGCATTATTTGCGTAACTGGACACAAGCATAAAAAACATCCGGAAAAACGCATCCTGGGAGGAAATTATGGCTTTTGATGGTCCCCAAACCACTGATTACACGAATGTCGTCTCTTTGAACCGGGCGTATCTGTCTTTGCTGCAGCGTGACCTGCGCGCACGTCATGGACTTCGTCAGCTCTCTAGCCGTCTGTCAGACAAGATCACCGGCCTGAACAAACGCCAGATAGAGCGACTGGCGGCAACGCCATTTCTGCTGCTGTCGTTTCGCGAAGGCAACGATCATTACTGGAGCGAAGTGCTTGGCGGCCCGCCGGGCGGCGACTTGTTTAAGTCATCCGGATCCGAAGATCTCGATACCCTGGTATCAGCCGGGCTTGGTTTCATATGGCAGCTCGCACGGCAGAACCCATACGCACTTCGACTCATCTGCGGTGCAAGCCTGCATTGGTGTGAGGAAATAGCGGAGCAGACCTTTTTTCGCCTGCTGGTCTCGGTGGCAGCTCACGGTAATATTTTGCAGCTGCGTGCGGCGCACGATCACGAACTCTGGCGAAAATTGCTGGACGATGGCACCAATCGAGTCAAAATTATTCGCAGGGCGGCTCACGTAAGCGCATTACAGGCAGTGCTTACGCAACCACAACACAAAAAACGGCAGGCCTGGTCGCTGGGCGCCAGGAGGATGAATAGTCCGGGCCTGCGGGTCGCAGATGAATCTGACGACTAGCGCTATATAAAGTCACACTGATTTTTCCCCGACGTATACAATACGCGTCGCCATGCATGCCCTGACTATCAAAAATCTGACGAAAACCTACAGCAACGGGGTTCAGGCGCTGAAGGGAATCGATCTCGAAGTCGAGTCCGGCGATTTTTATGCATTGCTAGGCCCCAACGGTGCAGGCAAAACGACCACCATCGGAATAATTTGCTCCCTGGTGAGCAAAAGTTCCGGTGAGGTGAAGATATTCGGTCACAACATCGATGTTGACCTTGAGGCGGCGAAATCCTGTATCGGCCTGGTGCCCCAGGAACTCAACATGAACCTCTTCGATACGGTTCTGAATATTGTCGTGAACCAGGCCGGCTACTACGGCATCCCTCGCCGCATGGCAATGCAAAGGGCGGAGAAGTACCTCACTGAACTGCGCTTATGGGATCGCCGTTTCGATATCGCGCGTAACCTGTCGGGCGGCATGAAAAGACGGTTGATGATCGCGAGAGCG
>QNFK01000448.1 GCA_003645495.1 Gammaproteobacteria bacterium | reverse complement strand
GCCAGGGCCTCGATCAGGAATCGCCTGTTATGCGTACGCGTCAGGTAGTCGATAAGCCTGTTCAGCAAACCGTCCGCCCGTTCACGGCTCTTTTCGCTATCTTCCAGCACCAGCACTTTGGCCCATGTCATGGCTGGCGAGTAGGACGCATACATCGGTGTAAGGGGCTCTGGATCATAGTGCTCAGCCCAGTTGAGTGCCGCCGCCATTGCACCCTGACGAAGTGCGATTTCTGCATTAAATGCTTCGGCCTGAACGACAAGAAAGGCATTTTGCGTCTTGAGCGCGAACTCATACAGCACAGCCGCAAGCTTCGTCGCCTCCCCTGAATTGCCTAACTCCTGATGAGCCAACGCTGAAAGGATCAGGCACTGTGCATGAAACTCGGCGTTGGCAATCGCCCGGCTTTGAGTGATGTCCTTCAGACAATCATTCACGGCAGCGAGTTCGTTCCGATGATATAAAACGGCAGCCTGGAAGCTGCGAGACACCGTCAGTGATTCTCTAAGACTGCCCGAAACTGCGAGCGCACTCCCCTGCTCCCCAGTCGGTCCGAGCGCACTCAGGTCAGCTTCCAGCCATTGGACGAATCCGAGCGCGATCATCAAGCGACTGCTGAATGTGTTGCTCGATGCTTCATTGCCAGACCCATCGGTCATCGCCGCGTAAAGTTCTTTCTTGGCCAAATCAATCTTGCCGCTCATCTGCAACGCAGCGCCCAGGATTATGAACGCAAAGCTGCGTTCGGCAAGACTGTCATCAGGCAGCAACGCGAGTGCTCGCCTGGCTGCTTCGAGCGCACCAGCCCCATCCGACATCGCATAAAGTTGAAAGCACCGGGTTGACTCCAGGGAACCATAGAGCTCCAGACGCAATTCCTCACCGATCATTGTCGTTTCCAGGAGTGCCTCAGCCTGCTCCAAAGCCTGCCAGGACTCCTCCCGGCTGCCTCGGGTCCTGAGGAAGCGCGCCTTGAGGAGCAATAACTCGGGCCGTGACGCCAATATTCCTGACGGAAACAGCTGTAACCAACGTTCCAGCCTGTTCCATTGCTCGTTGTTCATGATCTCATTTCGGTGCCGAGCGATCAGCTCAGCAGCATCAACCAGCATATCGGCCCGAACCAGTTGTGAAATCGCCTCCTCCAAAAAACCATGCTCCTCAAACCATCGGGATGAGCGTACGTGAGTGTCTCGGATCTCATTACCTCCAAGCTCAGACGGCGCCTGCTCCTTAAGCATCGACTGAAACAGGTGGTGATAGCGGAACCAATGTTGCTGGCTGTCGAGGGCGATACTGAAAAGGCCGGATTCGCGTACCCGGGCCATAAATTCCTTGCCGGACATTGTCTTGGAATTGCGTACAGCATCCGGTAGCACGGCCTCAACCAGCGGTGCACAGAAGCGGTCGAGGAATGCTGTGCGCAGAAGACAGTCGCGGACCTCAGGCGTGTGCTTCGCCAGCACCTCATGCAGCAAGTACTCGCGTACCACATGCATGTCACCGGGAATTTGCTCGGCAAAATCGTCGGCAGAGCCGCCTTCGGGCATCGCGAGTGTCACCAGGCGAAGCGCGGCGGGCCAACCCTCGGTACGTTGATGCAACCTGATCATCGCGCGCTCGGATATTGAATCGCCGAAGCTTTGATGAAGGAATTCTTTGGTTTCTTCGGCGGTGAAAGCAAGCTGCTTTATGCGAAACTCGTTCAGCATGCCATTTGCCCGCAAGGCCTGAAGCTCCAGCGGTGGGTCTCGTCGAGTAACGATGCCGACGTGCAGATTTTTCGGCGGTCGCCTTATGATCTCGTTGACGAGATCGTGCACGTCAGATCCCGATATCTGGTAGTAGTCGTCGATTACCAGTATGACCGGTTCATCGAACAACTCGAGATCATTGCAAAGCACTCCTGCCAGTTCCTCGGCCGACTGCATTATTGAGGTCTGCAGGCATTCAGTAAGATCCAGGCAGCAATCTGGCACGGCAGTGCGAAGCGCCGCTACCAGGTAGGACAAGAATTGCCTGAGCTCGCTGTCAGCCGGGTCGAGCGAAAGCCACGCGCACGGGGACCCCGACGCCCGTACACACTGAGACACAAACGTGCTCTTGCCGTAGCCCGCTGGTGCAGACACCAGTGTCACCGTTCCACCAGTGCAGAGTAAATCCCCCTTCAACAACCTGTCTCTGTTGATCAAATCCTGCGTACTGCTGGGCTGATACAGCTTCGAGCGAATAATGGGGATTGGCAGGGATTCAGGCATTGTTTTTATTGGGGCTGAAAATTAACGGCAGGACAACGGTGCCAAGTCTTTGATATTTCTAAGCACTACTGCAATGCTACACCCTTTTTTGCACCCAAGGGCACCATGCCCCGCAATTATTCAGTTGTTAGGCTGTTGGTGCTTATTCTTGCAAAGGAAAAGAGTGTGAAGATCTTAATTGGTATAGGGAAAATAACTGCCCTGCTGGCAGTCTTATCAGGCGGACTACTGGCGCTAAATCTGGCCGTGGCAGATGATTCTGCTGATCTCGCAAAAGCCGCGCAGAACCCAATTTCCAGCATGATTAGCGTGCCCTTCCAGTGGAATACGAACCTCGAAGTTGGCCCACAGGACAAGCCACAACATATACTGAACATTCAGCCGGTTTATCCGCTAAAACTGAATGACGACTGGAAT
>QNFK01000447.1 GCA_003645495.1 Gammaproteobacteria bacterium | reverse complement strand
GTTGTTTGCCTTCCCGGAGAATGTTTTCAATCGACGACATGATGCTGTCGTGAGCGTCTGCATAACCTAAATGCTGCAACATCATTGCGCCGGCCCATATTGTTCCGATCGGATTTGCAATCGCCTGGCCAAAAATATCGGGCGCGGATCCATGTACCGGTTCAAACATTGAGGGATGTTCTTTGGCAGGGTTCAGGTTTGCCGATGGTGCGATGGCGATCGTTCCAGTGCATGCCGGTCCGAGATCGGAGAGTATGTCGCCAAACAGGTTGCTACCGACCACGACGTCAAAATGATCGGGCATGCGAACGAAGTTAGCGGTCAGAATATCGATATGGTATTGATCGACTTCGACGTCAGGATAATGTTTGGCCATTTCGGCAACACGCGAGTCCCAGTAGGGCATTGAATGCATGATGCCGTTGGACTTGGTGGCAGAGGTCAGGTGTTTGGCAGGCCGATTTTGTGCAAGATCGAAAGCGTACTTCAGGACACGGTCTGTTCCGCGTCGCGTGAACTTCGCTTCCTGCGTGACGAATTCTTCGTCAGTTCCTTCGTGCTGCACACCGCCAACGGTTGAATATTCACCTTCGACGTTTTCCCGCACAACATAAAAGTCGATGTCGCCGGGTTTGCGATTTGCCAAGGGGCAGGGGACGCCTTCGAACAGGCGCACCGGGCGCAGGTTAATGTGCTGATCGAACTCCCTGCGAATCGGAATTAACAAACCCCATAACGAAACATGATCCGGTACCGTTGGAAATCCTGCTGCGCCAAGATAAATAGCGTCGAATTTCGACAGTTGCTCAATGCCATCCTCAGGCATCATGCTGCCGGTCCTGAGATAGGTTTCGCAGGACCAGTCGTACTCCTGCCAGTCGAAAGCCAGGCCGTATTTCGATCCGGCAGCTTCCAGCACGCGCATGCCCTCGGGCATGACTTCCTTGCCGATACCGTCGCCGGGTATGACAGCTATCCTGATTCGATCACTCATATCTGCAATTGTTCACTGTCGCCGCAGCGTTCTGCTGCGGGTCAGCTAATAGCTCATCCCACAACCGATGATTCTGTCGGTCGGGAACTTGGTGATTACCTCGATGCCGGTGTCTGTAACAACGACCTCGTCTTCGAGCCGCACACCGTCAGAGCCATCTTCATTGCCTGCATAAGTTTCGAGGGCAAATACCATGCCGGGCTCGATTTCAACAGGATGCTCAATGCTGTAGGCCCGCGAAATAATGGGGAACTCCCACAAGCCGACGCCGATACCGTGGCCGTACTGCAAACCGAATATTTCATGCTCATTCAGTGCACCCATCTGGCGGTAGTCCGGCCAGCGCGTGACGACATCAGCCGTCGTGCAACCGGGCTTGACCGCATCAATGCCGCCCGTCTGGATTTCCAGGCATCGCGCATGTGTGTCGATCTGTTTCGCGGAAGGTGGGCCACAGGTGAAGCAGCGATAGACGCAGGTGTGATAGCCGTTAAACAGGCAGACGATATCCATAAAAATTATATCGCCGGGTTGCAACAGGCGGTCCGAACTCAGATGCGGGTGTGGGTTGGTGCGATTGCCTGAGGTAACCTGCACGTTGTGAATCCACTGTGCACCGAGCCGATGCATTTCTGCAGAAGCTACTGCCTGCAGATCATTTTCTTTTGCGCCGGGACGAATCTCTCTCGCGATCGCATGGAATGCCGCGTCGACAATCGCCGCGCCATGTTTCAGAATCATGATCTCGTCTTCGTTCTTGATAGAGCGTGCGTATTGCATGACGCCCTGACCATCGGCGATTGTATAGCCGTTAGCCTGCATAGCCAGGAGAATCTGCGACTCGATGACATCAACACCGATACGTATCTTGCTCTTATCCAGGCCAAAATTCCCGAGGACCATGTCCAGGTCTTTCAGAAAGCCCACTGAGCAACCCCATGACTCTGGCAATGCTCCGAACATCGTGCCGTGGGCAGGAAAAGTGTAGTCGGCTATCCATGGGCAGTTGAGTTTTTCGCTGGCCACTTCGGAGCCAAAACCGAAAATATGTGGTGGTCCATTGCGCGGGATGATCGCGTAGCGGCCCATATTGTCTATCTCTGGCGAGCAGACCGCGGTTGAGGTTGAATAGCGCTTATTGCCGGTATCGAATAGCAACAAACATTCAACGTCGAACACGTCCATGTAATTCTTGATCCGGTCGACCCGATACTCGCGCATGCGGTTGAAATCCATGCGCTGCTCATAGTCAACCTGCATCATGCCTTGCGTGCCTTTTCGATACGCCACTGCCGTTCTCCTAATTCCTAGCGTTTACTTGCGGTCCTCAAGACCTGTTTTTTCTTGTACGATCTGTTTCGACCGCTGCTAAAGTGTAAATCGCAGCAATTATATCGTCAAATTACGTATTTTTGTCAAATTTTCGATTATTCTTATCCAATCGGTTGATTCTCGCACGTGCGGCGGCGAATGAGCCTGGATCCACTCAAGTGAGGACAAACAATGAAAAAGACACTCATAGGCCTTTTAATTGCTGCGATTATTACGGCGCCAGCCCTTGCGGCGCTTGAAGCCGGTATTGCCGCACCGAAGTTCGAGGCACGGGCTTCCCTGGCTGGCAGGGCATTCGATTATTCGCTTGGCGACGCGCGCGAGGCGGGGCCTGATGTGGTCTTTTTTTGT
>QNFK01000446.1 GCA_003645495.1 Gammaproteobacteria bacterium | reverse complement strand
CGAATTGCCCCCTGATTCACCCCGGTTTTAAACCCGGGGTTTTTTTTGGGTGGGTATTGCCACGCTATTAGCATCGCGCTAAAGATCAATTCGCGCCGGCCGATTCCTTTGTTTTTGGCTATGTAGGCGAATTGCCCCCTGATTATCTGTTTTTTCTTGTTGGTCGTCGGGCTGAGAGGTGTTGCCAGCGTGTCTTTTGGCATTGGTAGGAACCCGCCGTACGGTAGGTGCGTTTGCTGGGCCCTTGTGATCGGATTTCTATCGGCACGGGCGATTAAGATAATTCGCCCGTGCCGATAGATCGATTACACAAGATACTGAGTACCAGTGCGTATCGTACGGCGGGCTCCTACATAACTGTCGCTGTGATCCCGAAATGTGCGAAAATGGACGACTTTGGCGCGTTAACCAGATCCATAAGCAATGACCGATAAAGACACCACAGGCAAATCACATCTGCGCGGCATTCCCGTCGTCGAAAGTGGCGGGAAGTACCAGACCGATGAGGGTTTCTCAGCTATCAGGAACGGCATCAAGACGCGTCGTGATGTTGAGGAAATGCAGCATGGTTCCAAGCCCAAGTGGCTGCGGGCGAAGCTGCCATCGGGTGCCCGCTATTCCGGTGTACGTCAGACTGTCCGGGATCACAGGCTCAGCACGGTTTGTGAAGAATCCATGTGCCCGAATATTGGCGAGTGCTGGAACAATGGCACGGCGACGATCATGGTTATGGGTTCCGTATGCACCAGGGCATGTCGCTTCTGCGCTGTCGATACTGGCAACCCGCGTGGCTGGCTTGATGCGGAGGAGCCGCTGAACACGGCCAAAGCGGTCCAGCTCATGGATTTGAGTTACATCGTCATTACCTCAGTAGACCGCGATGACCTCGCGGACGGCGGTGCTGCTCACTATGCAGCCTGCGTGCGGGAAATCAGGAAGATGAACCCACAGACCGCGGTCGAGGCACTAACCCCGGACTTCAACGGCGTTCTTGAGAATGTTGAAAAAGTAGTGGATTCCGGTCTGCAGGTTTTTGCGCAGAATGTCGAAACAGTCCGCCGCCTGACGCATCCGGTTCGCGACCCGCGGGCTGGCTACGAACAGACTGTTGCTGTGCTGGCGCACGCCAAACAGCATCGCCCGGATGTCTTGACCAAGACCAGCCTGATGCTGGGCCTGGGCGAGCGAGATAATGAAATCATGCAGACTATGGATGATTTGCGTGCGGCTAACGTCGATATTCTGACCTTGGGTCAATACCTGCGACCGACACCGAATCACCTGCCGATTGAGCGCTACGTATCGCCTGACGAGTTCGCTGCGTACCGACAGGAGGGACTGGACAAAGGATTCCTCGAAGTCGTTGCGGGTCCGCTGATCCGTTCGAGCTACAGGGCAGAGCAGGTGCTGCAGAAAAATAATGTCGGCATTGCTGTCTGACACTCCCGATCTTTTAATCCAGGCAAGACAAACCAAGTGATCTCATGATTGAATTTTTCGCCGAATACGGCCTCTTTCTTTTGAAGACGGTAACCATTGTTGCCGCTATCGTCGTCATTATTGGTACCGCAGCTGCTGCAGGCAAGAAGGCCAGTCACCATGAAGGCCTCGAAATTGAAAACCTGAATAAAAAATATCAGGAACTTGCCAGTGCTCTGAAACATGCCGTGATGAATAAGGCGGACTGGAAAAAAGAACACAAAGCGGAAAAGCAGCGCGACAAAGCTGAAGCAAAATCTGACGAGACGCGGCCGCGCGGTTTTGTCATCGATTTCAAGGGTGATCTCAAGGCCAGTGCCGTGCCTTCGCTGCGCGAGGAAGTCAGTGCGATTCTTGAAGTAGCCACAGCCGATGACCAGGTTGTCGTGCGCCTGGATAACCACGGTGGCGTCGTTCACGAGCACGGGCTTGCTGCGTCGCAATTGGTGCGCATTCGTGAAAAAGGTATTCCGCTGATCGTTTCGGTCGACAAGGTTGCAGCCAGTGGCGGTTACCTGATGGCTTGCGTGGCAGATAAAATTATCGCGGCACCGTTTGCGATTCTTGGTTCGATTGGTGTTATCGCACAGCTACCAAATTTTAACCGGCTCATGGATAGTCATGGCATCGACTTCGAGCAGGTAACGGCTGGTAAATACAAAAGAAACGTAACGATGTTTGGCGTCAACACCGATGAGGATCGCGCCAAGCTGAAAGAAGAGCTCGAGGACGTCCACCGACTGTTTACGGGCGCGGTCGGCAAGTACCGCCCCAACCTGGATCTGGAAAAAGTAACCACCGGTGAGCACTGGTACGGTACTCATGCACTGGAACTGGGTCTTGCCGATGAAATCAAAACCAGTGACGAGTTGCTCGCCGAACTGGCAAAGGATCGCGATCTTTACCGCGTGACCTACAAAATCAAACAGCCGCTGCAAAAACGTCTCATGGGTGGCGTTGACGGCGTGCTTGAGAAAGTTGATAACGTTGGCTGGCGGCGCCATTTTGAGACGCGTTTACCGCGTTAGGGCTGACCACGGGAACCCTGAGCCGGGTCCCCGGTCGAATAATGAGCAGGCTAACTATCCTGCCTCTGGCTGTAACACCGATCGGGGCATGAATCGGCTATAATCGGCGCGAGTTAAAGGGAGTTACAAACATGAGTTCCACCTATAAATACCTGATTTCATTAGTTATTTTTG
>QNFK01000445.1 GCA_003645495.1 Gammaproteobacteria bacterium | reverse complement strand
CTGTAATTCCGCCAGCCGGCGTCGAAGACGAACCGACAGCCAGCATGTTTCGATTGCTGACAAATTCCAGCACCGGCGTGTCCTGACCTGAAATTGTTACCGCAGCTGCCATCGGCTCCCAGGCTGGCTGCGTCATCGGATACTCTTCAATCCGATAGGTCAGCCGCGCACCGGCAGCGGCCGTTTCTTCCGGCACGAAACCGGCGGACTCGATCCGGGAAGCCACGTGATCTATGCTCGCATCAAATCCCCTGTTGCCAGGCCAGCGGATGTACTGATCAAGATAGGCGACTGTCTCAAGCGCCTTGTCACCGTCGTAGGCAGCTCGTACCAGGTCAGCGGTATTTGCAGTGGGGCCTGGAACACTGGCGCTGCGAACTGCGTGACCCACCAACAAAAGTAATATAAGGAGTGGAAAGGATATTGCCAAAATCCGGCGCATGATCGATTTATCTTGTTATTGTTAGGGTCACGGGAGCTTAGCAGATGCTACCGATGACGATTTACATTCAACTACCCCATTAAATCTGCCCTGATTTGCCCGGGACGGCAGCACTTAAATTGAAAGAATCCTTTCTTGCACTATTTGACGACGCTGTCTCCAGCCTGCGCGACCTGCTGCCGATCGTGTTCGTCATCGGCGTTTTTCAGATATTCGTTATCAAGGCGCCGGTCAGCGGTCTCATGTCCTTGCTTGTCGGTGGAATGCTGGTCGTGCTTGGGCTGGCATTTTTCATATTTGGCCTGCGGCTCGCACTTTTTCCCATTGGCGAAGGCCTCGCTCATGCATTGGCAAAGAAAGGCAGCATTTTCTGGCTGATTACGTTTGCATTCGTCCTGGGGTTTGGCACAACCATTGCAGAACCTGCCCTCCTTGCCGTTGCCGCTGAAGCGGCGGAAGTCGCTGCAAACGCAGATCTCATTGCCAGGACTGAAGAGGCGAAGAGCAGCTATGCAACGGGTCTGCGGTTAACCGTAGCGCTGGCCGTCGGTGTCGCGCTCGTCCTGGGTGTCTTCCGTATTCTGGCCAACTGGTCGCTACCGCTCATGATCATCGGCGGATACATCCTCGTTGTGCTGATTACGACCGTAGCACCCAAGGAAATTGTCGGCGTCGCTTATGACTCCGGTGGAGTAACAACCTCAACGGTCACGGTACCACTCGTAACTGCCCTGGGCGTTGGGCTGGCGAGTTCCCTGCGCGGACGAAATCCAATGACCGATGGCTTCGGCCTCATTGCGTTCGCCTCACTGACGCCGATTTTATTTGTACTCGTTTACGGAATGATCGCGTAGTGGAACTGATCACCAACAGCCTGGCATTCATTGCCGGCAGCGCCATAGACGTATTGCCAATCGTCATATTCCTGTTTGCATTTCAACGTCTCGTTATCGGCGGTCCAATGCCGAACCGCAAAAACATCATCGTCGGATTCCTGTTTGTGGTGGTAGGCCTTGGCCTGTTCCTGGTCGGTCTCGAGCAGACTTTGTTTCCGTTGGGCCGCTTGATGGCGGCACAACTTACAGACCCCGCATTTCTACACGACGCAGTGGGACGCGGTACCGCGGCGCTGGTCTGGCAGGATTATTACTGGGTATACCTGTTTGCACTCGCGATCGGCTTCAGTACAACGCTCGCAGAACCGGCGCTCATAGCCGTTTCAATGAAAGCGAACACGGTATCAGGTGGCGCCATTGGCGTTTGGAGCCTGCGCGTAGCGGTTGCGATAGGCGTTGGGGTCGGCGTCAGTCTTGGCTGCTATCGCATCATTACGGGTTACCCCCTGCACTATTTTATCGCCGCTGGATACCTGGTGGTCATTGCACAAACGGCAATGGCCCCCAAAATGATTGTGCCGCTGGCCTATGATTCCGGCGGCGTCACGACATCCACAGTAACGGTGCCCCTCGTTACCGCACTCGGGCTTGGACTTTCCGAGGCAGTACCAGGGCGCAGCCCGTTGCTGGATGGATTCGGCCTGGTGGCTTTTGCGAGCCTTTTTCCGATTATCTCGGTGCTCGCATACGGTCAGCTTGCTGCTTTTAGAGGACGTGTCTCAACATCCATACCGGATGCACGAGACGGAGAAAAGGAAGAGAGTCATGCACTTTAAACTTATCATTGCCTTCGTTGAAGACAACAAAACGGACGAAATCATGGAAGCTGCGCGCGAAGCGGGTGCAACCGGATGCACCGTCATCAATAATGCTCGCGGGGAAGGCCTCAAGGAGAATAAGACTTTCTTCGGCCTGACGCTGGCATCGCAACGCGATGTCATCCTGTTACTGGTCGAGCAACATTTAAGCAGACATATACTTGAGCACATAGGTGATGTTGGCAAGTTTGATGAAAAACCGGGCACCGGCATCGCCGTACTTATCGATGTTGAAGATGCCGTCGGCGTAATACATCAATGCGAAGAACTTAACGAAATAGTGGGAGAAAATTTATGACCATCAGAAACTGGGGGCCCGTACGCGATTGCATGCGTACAGACGTAACGGAGGTTGACGGTCGACTCGATGTTCTGGCGGCATTGAAGACGATGAAAAAAGTTGGCGCAACCAGCCTGATTGTCAAGCGTCGTGATGAAAACGAGGAATATGGCATGGTGCTGTGCTCTGACATCGCCAAGGAAGTAATCGCGAAAAACCGCGCCCCGGAGCGCGTAAACGTCTACGAG
>QNFK01000444.1 GCA_003645495.1 Gammaproteobacteria bacterium | reverse complement strand
TAAGCGCCTAGCGCCGGTAAGGGTGAAATGGTGCGGTAAGAGCGCACCGCGCGCGTGGCACCACGTCGCGGCACGGTAAACCCCGCCTCGAGCAAGAACAAATAGGGGCGGACGCAGGCTTCACCGCCTGCACCGCGTGCCTGAGCGGACTCCCGGGTAGGTTGCTAGAGGCAGTCGGCGACGACTGTCCCAGATGAATGATTGTCCACGACAGAACCCGGCTTATGGCCGGCTCTTTCTTTCTCTCCTTTACTGTCAAAATAAAGCCATCCATGGCTTTTTTTGACATCGTTATTCGAAAACGTGGTTTCCGAATAACTCCCATTTTCGATGGCTTGTGGCCATCGAAAAAGGCGGTACATCCCTGTACCGCGCGCGGCTGGTCGAGGATGGCGGTATGTCCCTGTACTGTGCGCGGCTTGCTGAGGATGGCGGTACATCCCTGTATCGCGCGCGGCCTGCTGGGGATGGCAGTACATCCTTGTACCGCACGCAGATCGCCGAAAACGAGGGTCATCCGTCTCGTTGCTACTGCTTTGCGAATAGAGTCATCCTTGGTTTTTCAGCGTGCATGTCGAAATATGGGGGTTTTCAACAATCTGGCAATGCCCCTGTGACGTTTGCTCGGTGGTCGCGCGGTCGGTGGTTGATCTCCGGGGAATAACCGTGTGCGCCAGTACTGTCGCCGTTTGCCGACCCGTTTTTCAGGTTTTATCGAGAAAAGACCCTTAACTTATTGATTTATAGTTCCTAAAGCCTGCCACAATTCGCCCGAATTTGGCCACTCAATAGCCCCTAAGTCCCTGTACAACAACAAATATTCAGAACATTCGGTTGACGATGAAGAATCGCGCTAATATAGTGTTGAAAAGTGGAAAAAAGTGGGAGGAGATGGGTTAATGCGGGTATCGAGCGATCAGAGCCGATTCCGTTCCCATCAAAATAATAGTGTTCCGTGGGGCTACCAAAGTGACGTTGGACGCCAAAGGGCGTCTCGCCATTCCGACTCGATATCGGGAGCGCCTTGCTGCGCGTTGCGAGGGCCAGTTGATTGCCACGGTCGACAAGGATTATTGCCTCCTTATTTACCCCTATCCGGATTGGGAAGAAATCGAACGCAAGCTGATGCGCTTGTCGAGCATGAACAAAAAAACACGCCGTTTGCAGCGGTTGATGGTGGGTCATGCAACGGAAGTCGACATCGATGGGCATGGGCGAATTCTATTATCGCGTGAATTGCGGGAGTTTGCAGGGCTTGGGCGTCAGGCGGTGCTGATCGGGCAGGGCAACAAATTTGAATTGTGGGACGAAGAACGCTGGAACACGAAACGGGACGAGTGGCTGAACGATGAAGACGAAACAGATTTGCCAGCAGAGCTCGAGTCGCTGTCTCTGTAAAAACGTTTCGGCGGGGTGAAAAAAGAACTGCGAGGTAGTAGCGCCCATGTGCCGGTTCTTCTGGATCCTGTCATTGCAGGCCTGAATTTGCACGAGGACGGCTTGTATATCGACGGAACATTTGGTCGCGGCGGTCACAGCCTGGCCATATTGAATCGGTTGGGGGACACCGGGCGACTGCTGGCGATTGACCGTGACCCACAGGCGATTGCTGCCGCGGCAGATGCTTTAAAAAGTGATCCGCGATTCGAATTAATACAGGGCGAGTTTTCGGAACTAAAAGAATATGCGATCAAAAGAAATTTACTCGGAAAGGTGGATGGCCTGCTATTCGATCTGGGGGTCTCATCACCACAACTGGATGAAGCCGAACGCGGCTTCAGTTTCCAGTCTGACGGACCGCTGGACATGCGAATGGACCCGACCTCAGGGAGCAGCGCTGCCGACTGGCTTGCAAACGTCAAAGAAAGGGATTTGAGAAAAGTGTTGTTTGAATTTGGTGAAGAGCGGTTTGCTGTCCGAATTGCGAGAGCGATTGTTGCCGCGCGCGCCTTGCAGCCAATTCGCCGCACGGCGGAGCTCGCGAAGATTGTCAGCGAGGCAGTTCCCTCGCGTGGGCAAAAACGGCACCCGGCTACCAAAACGTTCCAGGCGATCAGAATTCGCGTAAATGATGAATTGCAGCAACTCGAACAGGTCTTGCGCGCGTCGACTGATTTGTTACGACCGGGTGGTCGTTTGTGTGTGATCAGTTTTCACTCGCTGGAAGACCGGCGAGTCAAACGGTTTATGCGGGAAGCTTCTCGCGTGGCTGCACCCTGGCGCGGGCTGCCTGAGATTCCGGAGGAGCATCGACCGCCGTTCAAGCTTATCGGCAAAATGATCAGCGCGACTGATGAAGAAATTGAAATGAACGTGCGCTCGCGCAGTGCGCGCTTGCGAGTGGCGGAGCGCCTGTGATGGAACTCGGAAAATCCGGACAGCCGCTATTGCTGACAATGATCTTTGCTACAGGTTGTGTGCTTTCAGCACTTGCACTGATCTATGCGAAGCACGAGTCACGAAAGTTGTTTGTTGAGCTGGAACAACTGACCGCGGAACGCGATGAACTCAACATCGAATGGGGGCAGTTACAAATTGAGCAGAGTACCTGGGCAACACATGCGCGCATAGAACGCGTAGCGCAGGAGGAGTTGTCGCTGGCGCGACCGGAATCGACGGAAATTTACGTTATTGAACGCCAATGAGTCGCGGAGCAGAAACAAAACATCAAACTGCACGAAGATTCTCGAG
>QNFK01000443.1 GCA_003645495.1 Gammaproteobacteria bacterium | reverse complement strand
GGTGACCTGACAGCAATGTTGATAGATGAGACAGCCCAAGCCCGGGCAATCATCATCGCGAGACAACCAATGACGATGGCCGGCCAGCCATGGTTGAACGAAGTCTTCCGGCAAATTGATTCCGCAGTGACGGTGGAATGGTTGTTTAACGACGGCGACGCGGTGCCGGCTGATGCGGAAATATGCATCGTGAACGGCCCTGCCCGAGCCATTTTGAGTGGCGAAAGAACCGCACTCAATTTTTTGCAGTCCCTGTCCGCGACCGCGACAATTACCGCGCGATACGTCGGCGCAATTGAGGGCTCGAAAGCGAGAATTCTCGACACACGTAAAACGCTCCCCGGTTTACGACTCGCGCAAAAATACGCAGTGCGCTGTGGCGGCGGTAACAATCACCGCATCGGCCTGTTCGATGCAATATTGATCAAGGAAAATCATATCCTGAGTGCCGGCGGCATTGCAGCTGCTATCCATATTTCGCGTGAGCATCACGGCAACTTGCCGATAGAGATTGAGGTTGAATCAATTTCCGAATTACAGGAAGTGCTGGCGGTTGGTGCCGACCGGATTTTGCTCGACAATTTTGACGTCTACGATTTGCAGCGAGCCGTCGAAATTAACCAGCTCGAAGGAAAACCACCAGCAGAACTGGAGGCGTCGGGTGGTGTTACGCTTGAAGACCTGCCAAAAGTTGCGGAAACCGGCGTCGACTATATTTCGATCGGTGCGCTGACGAAAAATATCAACGCTGTCGACCTTTCAATGCGTTTTGACTTCACCTAGTTAAAGTATCACTGCCCTACGATTGCACGCACAATCAAATACAAAATGGACGGTGCAAGCAAACAACCAACGCCAGTATAAAAAGTAGCTGTCATTGCACCATAGGGCACCAGCTTCGGATCCGTCGCCGCCAGGCCTCCCGCTACACCGCTGGTCGTTCCCATAAGGCCCCCGTAAATCAATGCCGAGTGTGGATTATTCAGGCCGATACGCGGTGCTATCAGCGGCGTACCAATCATTACAAGAACGGATTTCGTAAGTCCCGCTGCGACACTCAGGGCGATGACGCCACTCTCAGCACCTAAAGCAGTTCCGGTCACCGGGCCGACAATGTAGGTAGCTGCACCGGCACCAATCGTGCTTATCGATATGGCATCCGTATAACCGAATGCAATTGCGACCACAGCGCCAACGGTGAATGACAGCACCACCCCAATAAGTATCGACATTGCGCCAACAAATCCAGCGCGTTTCAATGCATCGACATCGGCACCGAATGCCGTCGCAACAATGGCGAAATCACGGAACATTGCGCCGCCCATGATGCCGACACCTGCGAGCAGACTAAAATCAGCAATGCCCTGGTTGCCGCCTGTCACCGATCCACCGATATATGCCAGCACCAGGCCAATTGTGATCGCGATTGCCGAACCGTGGATGTGACCGCGAGTAAGTCGTTCGGACAAAAGGTAGGAAAGCCACACCAATACGCCAACGAAGACGAACGCGGTGATCAAGCCATTCTTGGTCAGGACGTCCGCCAGAGACTCAGGAATCATCCTGCCCTCCATCACCGAATCGGGCCAGTACCGGAATCATCGCAAAACTTGCGACAACGGCAGCCACGCCGGCGACAATTGCAAGCCAACCGCTCGAAATAGCGGCGATTACGTTTTGCTTGGCGGCCATGGCGACGACTATTGGAATATACATCGCACTCCAGAAGCCTATGCCGGTTTCAGTAATCGGATTGAGTTTGAGTTTATGCGACGAGAAATTCGAAAGAAAAATCAGCAACAACATGGCGATTCCAACACCACCAACATTTGCCTGCACGCCGATGAGGTCGCCAAGAAGATCGCCGACGAAGACGCCTGTCAGCATGCAAAACGACAACAAGGCGACGCCATATATCACCATGACCCTTCTCCTTAAAATTACACGCTGTATGATGCCCTCGATACTGAGAAAATGCGATGCCGAACCCGGACTTCAACCTCTTTACACATTTCGAGAAGCAATTCGCCGCCCACGCGAACGACGAACTATTGCGCACTGAACAGGATCGATCTTACGACTACATGGCGATCGACCGGCGTGCGGCGCAAATCGCCTGCTGTCTGACAGACCTCGAACTATCGCCCGGGGATCGCGTATCCGTTCAGGTTGCGAAATCCGCAGAGTCTCTTTGCCTTTATCTCGCCTGCCTGCGCGGCGGTTTTGTTTATCACCCAATGAATATGGGATACAAGAGCAGAGAACTTGAGTACTTTCTCGCGGACGCCGAACCCTCGATCGTTATTTGCGACTCCCGCAACGAAGCTGCCATCAGGACAATCGTCGATGGCGCCGGCATCAAGCACCTGTTCACCCTGAATAAGGATGGCAAAGGCACACTCTGGAAGCAGTCAAACAGCTATCCGGAAACGTTCGATACTGTCAGGTGCGCGCCTACGGATCTTGCTGCACTGCTCTACTCATCCGGTACAACAGGCGTGCCGAAAGGCATAATGCTTACGCACGGCAACCTGTTGAGCAACACAGAATCCCTGGTGGAGACCTGGGGCTTTACCGCTGCTGACAGACTGTTACACGCACTGCCCATCTTTCACGTGCATGGCTTGTTCGTTGCCATCGGCTGCGTACTATTGAGTGGTGCCAGTATGCGTTGGCTGCCTGCGTACAATGTC
>QNFK01000442.1 GCA_003645495.1 Gammaproteobacteria bacterium | reverse complement strand
TCCAGCACGCAGCAAACTGGCCTTCGTTTTCAGACCTGCAATGCTTGCAGCGCCAGGCGGCAGCCGGACTTTCGTTCAGGGTATTGGCCTCGTCAATCAGTTGCAGTGCCCTGTCGTAGTCCAGGTCATTTTTCACCCAGAGTTGTGGCCAGGCTTCCTGAAAAGGCATTTCACCAACGATTGAACCGAGGTATTCGTTGCGTATGAACGCAGGTATACCTTCGCTGGTCAGCAGGTTCTTGTAATGATTAATCGTAATCAGAGAGTCGGCGGAGGTAACTTTTTTCATCGCAGACCGCGCAGGAACTCCGCAGGATCATCGCCGCGTTCGAGTACTTCAACAAGAGCGGAACCCACTATCGCACCAGCCGTGTGCTCGCCAACATTTGCCACGTCCGTCGCGGCACGAATGCCGAAACCTGCACATACCGGTAGTTGTGAAGCAGCAGATACCCGTTGCAGGTAATCTGCCAGATCCGCCGGCAATCCGTCATCACCACCGGTTATTC
Source organism: Gammaproteobacteria bacterium (assembly GCA_003645495.1). Taxonomy (GTDB): domain Bacteria; phylum Pseudomonadota; class Gammaproteobacteria; order Steroidobacterales; family Woeseiaceae; genus SZUA-117. The sequence goes on along the minus strand of QNFK01000442.1, from coordinate 2,198 downwards.
CGGTAATCGTAACCGCATACAAAAACCCGCGTGATGCATCTGCCAACGTTTTTAGTCTCCCATCCGGTGTGGCCGGTGTTACGAGCTGAATAAGGCCAACACCTTCGGCATCCAGAGCGGTGCGAATCTCCTCACTCTCTTCGTATGGCAGGTCCGGCACGATAAAGGCACAGACGCCTGTTTCGCGGGCGCGTTTGGCCAGCTTCTCATAACCAAATGCCAATAACGGATTGAGGTAGGACATCATGACCAGCGGTGCATCGATGCTGCCAATAGCTTTGTCGAGTTGTTCGAAAATCCACGTCAGGGTGACGCCATTCTGAATTGCAACAAAGCTTGATCGCTGGATGGTCATGCCGTCCGCCATCGGGTCGGAGAATGGCACACCCAGTTCGACTACATCACCGATCTCCGCTATTGATTTAAGCGTCGCAATGAACTCGTCCGGTTGTGGGTATCCTGCCGTAATGAACGGTATCAGGGCCGGGCGGCCGTCCTTGTTTGCAGCGGCAATTGCCGCAGTTATATTCTCATGCGCTTGCATCGTATTTCGTCCTTACTGGTAGACGGCTCAAAGTCGGCATGTCTTTGTCGCCGCGACCTGAATTACCGATCAGCACACGCTTGCCAGGGTTGTCTTTCGACCAGCGTTTTGCTGCAGCATAAGCGTGCGCAGTTTCAAGTGCGGTTAATATACCCTCAGTTTCACAGAGCTCTTCCAGCGCTTGCAATGCTTCATCGTCGCGTGCACCGACGTAGGTTACTCGTCCAACCGCCTGCAACAGCGCATGCTCCGGGCCCACTCCGGAATAATCAAGCCCGGCTGAAATCGATTGGGTCTCGCGAACGTTGCCGTGTTCGTCCTGCAAGACTATGGAATAACTGCCCTGCAATACACCCGGCGTCCCGGTTGCCAGCGTTGCCGCGTTCTCACCGAGGCCGTCGCCAATACCGCCAGCCTCGACGCCAATTAGTTCAACATCGCTGTCACCGAGCAATGGATAGAAAAGACCAATCGCGTTCGAACCACCACCTACGCAGGCGAACGCAACATCCGGCAAGCCACCGGCATACTCAATGATTTGCGCTCGCGCTTCCTGGCCAATGACCAACTGGAGTTCTCTGACCAGGTAGGGATAAGGATGCGGGCCGACCGCGGAACCGATCAGGTAATAGGTGCCAGCAGGATCAGCAACCCACTCACGCATCGCTTCATCAATTGCTGCACGTAGTGTTTTGTCGCCGGTTTCAACGGGTATAACTTCTGCGCCAAGGCGATGCATGCGATCGACGTTTGGCGCTTGTCTCTTTATATCGACGGCACCCATGTACACGCGGCACGGCAATCCAACACGCGCACAAGCTGCAGCAGACGCGACGCCATGCTGACCAGCGCCGGTTTCTGCGATGATTCTTTTTGCGCCGAGTCGTTTTGCAAGTAGCGCTTGCCCTATCGCGTTATTGATTTTGTGTGCGCCAGTGTGCGCGAGGTCTTCCCGCTTGAGCCAGACTTCGGTGCCCCAGCGCTCTGAAAGTCGCGGTGCGAAGGTTAGCGCGGTCGGTCGGCCTACCCAGCCGCGTAGTTGCGCGCGGAACTCTTTCTGGAAATCTTCACTGTGTAAGTGTTCCGCAATGCCCTTTTCGAGCCGCTCGAACGCCGGCACCAGGGTTTCGGGAACATAGCGCCCGCCGAATGGCCCGAACCGTCCGCGCTCATCCGGTAATTCTCCGTCTATGGAAGCCTGCAGTAGTGCCTGTGCTTCCCCGGTATTCAGGACCGCCTTCATCTTCGTGTTTCCTTGTCTAAATTATTCGTAATTCTTACAGCATCAATAAACGTCTTGATCTTTGCAGCATCTTTTCTACCTGGAGCGGACTCAACCGCACTGGAAACATCTACACCATATGGCGCTACCGTAGCGATTGCATCCGCAACATTTCCAGCACTCAATCCGCCTGCGAGTATCATCCGGCCGCGTTTTGCGAGATCTGCAGCAATTGTCCAGTCCACTTTCTCTCCACGACCACTCTTTTGCCCTTCGTAAACGAAAGTTTGCGGCATTTCTTCAGCCATTCTCGCCGCGCCTTCCCTGAAAACAGGCCATCTTTCGATATCGCCCGCAACATCGAGGCTGGCAAAATCTACTGAGTCAGTTTGCAGCACATCCGGTTGAAAGACCTCTGCGACTTCTCTCCAC
>QNFK01000441.1 GCA_003645495.1 Gammaproteobacteria bacterium | reverse complement strand
GAAATCACAACCGCTGTTGGGCCTCGACATTACGACATCGTCGGTCAAGCTGATCGAGATTTCGCAGAGCGGAAAACGCTTCAAGGTCGAGTCATATTCAGCCGAGCCGACACCGCCAAGTTCAGTGAATGAAAAGGCGATCGTAGACGCAAAAGCAGTCGGTGAAGCGATCCGACGGGCAGTCAAACGGTCCGGTGCCAAAGCCACTGACGTCGCCATTGCTATCAGTGGTGATGCGGCGATTACCAAGGTCATACAGATGCCATCGAGTCTCTCGGAACGGGATCTTGAAGGCCAGGTAGAAATTCAGGCTGACCAATACATACCGTTCCCGATGGAAGAAGTCAGTTTTGACTACGAAATCGTCGGTCCGAACGAGAATGACCCTGAGCTGATGGATGTTCTGCTGGTCGCGACACGTACTGAAAACGTGGAGCAGCGCCAGACAGCTGTTCAGGCGGCCGGACTGGACGCGCAAATTGTCGATGTTGAGGCATTTGCCCTGGAAAACGCCTGCCAGCTCCTGAGCCACCAGATTCCTGACGGCGGCATGGGACAGTCAGTTGCGATTGTCGATATCGGTGCGAGTAGCACGACCTTTAGTGTCCTGCAGGATCTCAAAGTTATCTATACACGTGATTTCGCTTTCGGCGGGCAGCAGCTCACCGAGGAAATCATGCGTACCTACGGCCTTTCTATGGAAGATGCCGGCCGGGCCAAGAAGCAGGGCGGATTACCCAGCAACTATCAGCCCGAGGTGCTTGAACCTTTTGTCGACGACATGACGCAACAGGTCAGTCGCTCGTTACAGTTTTACCTTGCATCCGGCGGTGGCCGCGAACAACCGGACATGATTCTGGTGTGCGGTGGCTGCGCAAACATCCCGGGCATTGCAGACGTTATCTCAAGCAGAGTTGGCGTACCGACGGAAGTTGGTGACCCGCTCGGACAAATGAAAATCTCGTCAAAGGCGAAATCACAGGGCGTGCACAAAGATGCAACAGCACTCCTGACCGCCTGCGGCCTAGCATTGAGGAGCTTCGACTAATATGCCACGCATTAATCTCCTCCCCTGGCGCGAAGCGGATCGCAAAAAACGGCAGCGCGACTTTATGGTTGCGACGGCCGGTGCATTCGTTAGTGCAATAGCTGTTCTTGGCCTGACGGTTTTTGCTTACTCGCAAATGATCGACGGACAGAATGCCAGGAACCAGCGCCTCGAAGCCGAAATTGTTGAACTGGAAAGGAGCATCGCCGAAATCGATGGTCTGGAGCGACAAAAAGAGCGACTCCTGGCGCGCATGGAAATCATCGAGCAACTGCAACGCAGTCGCCCGGAAATTGTGCACCTGTTTGACGAGATCTCGCGTCAGATACCGGAGGGTGTTTATCTCACCGGCATGAAACAAACGGGTGCGGCCGTGGAATTGAAAGGTGTTGCACAGTCAAGCACGCGTGTATCGGCCTTGATGCGACAGGTTGATGCCTCCGAATGGCTTGCCGATCCAGGTGTAATCAAAGTTGAAACCACTGAGCAGGGGCCAGCTCGTCAGGCTGAATTCGTAGTCAATCTGACCCAGGTCAGTTCGGATCCGGACGCGATGGAGGACGAACTATGAATTTCATCGAAGAACTGAAAACCCTCGACGCCAATGACATTGGTCGCTGGCCGTTCGCATTTCGTGCGGGAGTGATCGCGATTGTCTTCGTCCTGATTCTCGGTCTGGGCGTTTACTGGACCATCATTGAGGACAAAGCACCGCAACTGACGCGAGCCCAGGCAGAAGAAAAGACTTTGCGGATTACTTTCGAGAACAAACAAAGAAAGGCGGCGAACTACGACGCCTACAAAGCGCAGCTTGCGCAGATGGAACAATCTTTTGGCACGATGCTGCGGCAACTGCCCGGCAAAACAGAAATTCCCAGCCTGATCGTCGATATATCGCAAACAGGGCTGGCGGCCGGCTTGAAGGAAAAGCTGTTTCAGCCACAAGGCGAAATCACCCGGGATTTCTACGCGGAGAAGCCGATTACGATCAGCCTTTCCGGTGGCTATCACGAGATCGCGAATTTCGTCAGCGGCGTTGCATCGCTGCCGCGAATTGTGACCTTGCATGACATCAACATCACACCAGACGACCCGAATGATTTCGACAGCCTGACACTACAGGTAACGGCGAAAACATATCGGTACCTGGAAGAGGAGGCTGATTAATCATGAATGCTTCCCTGACAAGAACCTTAACGGTCTGCATAGTCGCTGCTTTCGCACTTGGTGCCTGTGGCGGTGACATGGATGACCTCGATCAGTACATCAATTCCGTGAAGGCGAAGCCCGGTGGGCGGATCGATCCTTTACCGGAAATTACACCTTATGAAGTGTTCACCTATTTGGCAGATGCTGAAGGCCTGCGGTCGCCGTTTGTGCCGGATTCGCCACAGGCAGCGGCAGGAATAGCAGCCGGTGGCACAAGACCCGACCCGGAGCGCAGTCGCGAATTCCTCGAACAGTTTCCGCTGGATACGCTGCGCATGGTTGGGACGCTGAAGCTTGGTGAAACACAGTTTGGACTTGTACAAACATCGGACGGCCTGATACATCGCGTAGTTCCCGGCAATTACATGGGACAAAACGATGGACGGATCGTGGTGGTTAGTGAATCAGAGATCGAATTGGTAGAAATTATTTCGGACGGGATCGGCGGGTAT
>QNFK01000440.1 GCA_003645495.1 Gammaproteobacteria bacterium | reverse complement strand
GGTTTTCGTACTCGTGCTCCGGGCGAAGCATCGCAAAATCATCTTCAGTGCGCCCCGCGCCTTCGAGTTTGCCTGCATAGGTATAAAACATGCGTGCCTGGCCGAGGTAGTCCAGCGAAAAATTCGCATTCGCGAGCTCTTCCTCAAGTTCCGGCCCGTGTGCGACCAGCTCTATGAGGCGTTGCCCGTAGACCAGCGCGTTGTCGCCGAGCCGCAATACGTATTTCAGAAGTGCCTGGTCTTTGTCGACCATCACATGTTTCCTACGTCTTCAGGAATCTCATAAAAAGTCGGGTGGCGATAAATTTTGTCTTTCGCCGGCTCAAACAATGCCGCTGAATCCTGCGGGTCAGAGGCGACAATCTCGCTCGACCGAACAACCCAGATGCTGACGCCTTCGTTGCGGCGTGTGTAAACGTCGCGTGCGTGATTTAGGGCCATTTCGTCATCGGCCGCGTGCACGCTGCCGGCGTGACGATGGCTCAGGCCGGATTTTGCGCGGATGAAGACTTCGTAGAGGGGCCAGTCGGTTGTCATGATTGGGTTCCTGTTGTTCTTTGGTTTTGTGTAGATTTTGTCATGGTTATTGCGGCGTTTCTGGTCTTGCGTACGTCTTTGCACCACATCTTAATACGATAGTTCAGACAGCCGTTCCTGCGATGTCTTTTGGTTTGGCGCAATTTTTATCTGAGCTATCGCGGCGCAGTTTTTGTCAGAGCTATCGCGGCTAAAGCCGCTCCTACGATGCGTTGGCGTTTTTGCGAAGATGCATTTGCGGTTTTCTTGACGGCTCGGCGTTCTATTTCTGGGTGTGAATTTTGTTTTGGTCATTTTGTTTAGGCGGCTTCGCGGGCGGCTTGTTTTTGTGCGTAGGCTTCGGCTGCTTCGCGTACCCAGGCTCCGTTGTCCTGGGCTGCACGTCGTACGCGCATGCGTTGCTTGTTGCACGGCCCATTGCCCGCGAGTACGTCGTAGAATTCCTGCCAGTTGATCTCGCCAAAATTGTAATGTCCTGACGCTTCGTCCAATTTCAGATCGTCGTCGGGCATCCTGAGACCGAGGAATTCGGCCTGTGGCACTGTTGCATCAACAAACTTCTGTCGCAGCTCATCGTTGGAAAAGCGCTTGATCTTCCACGCCATCGACTGCGCCGAATGCGTTGACTCAGCATCTCCCGGGCCAAACATCATCAGCGACGGCCACCACCACCGATTCAATGCATCCTGGGCCATTTCCTTTTGTGCGTCGCTGCCGCGGCAGAGGTCGAGCATGATTTCGTAACCCTGGCGCTGATGAAAGCTCTCCTCTTTGCACACGCGAACCATTGCCCGCGCGTATGGGCCGTAAGAACATCGGCACAGCGGTATCTGATTCATAATGGCCGCGCCATCGACCAACCAGCCTATAGCACCAATATCTGCCCAGCTCAGGGTTGGATAGTTAAATATGCTCGAATACTTTGCTTTGCCACTTAATAACTCTGCAACCATTTGCTGCCGTGAAATACCCAGCGTCTCTGCAGCGCTGTACAGGTACAGACCGTGGCCGGCTTCATCCTGAACCTTGGCCAGCAGGATTGATTTGCGGCGCAATGTCGGCGCCCGCGTGAGCCAGTTTCCCTCCGGCTGCATGCCAATAATTTCCGAATGGGCATGCTGGGCAATCTGCCGAATCAGCGTGCGTCTGTAGGCACTGGGCATCCAGTCCTTGGGTTCGATTTTTTCTTCGGCATCGACGCGTTTCTGGAACGCCGCCAGCTGCTCCGCAGTCTCTGCATCCGCGGCGTGCTCTGTCTTACTGCCCTGCTGGTCCAGACTCTGGGTATACATTACGCACCTTCAGAAACGTCGAAATTCGATCAAACCAATGTGTCACGCTTTTTTGCGAGTTTCAAGTAATTATGTGTCATTTAATGACAGTATCGGCTGGCTGGTCATGTGTGACCGGCCACGAAATATGGCCACATCCACGGCATCCTGGTTGGTGACTACGACATCGTAGATTCCTGAACGGCGGCCGCGATGTCGTTCAGTCGCTGTCGCCATCAGCTGGTCCCCGAGTTTCGCTGGTCGCAGAAACTCTATTGACGCACCTGCCGCCAGCGTCACCTTGTTATAGGTATTGCACGCATATGCGAATGCCGTATCGGCGAGTGAAAAAATAAAACCACCGTGGCAAACCTCATAGCCGTTCAGCATATCCGGTCGAACTTCGAAGCGAGCTTCTGCACTTCCTGGCACTCTGACTTCAATCCTGATGCCAAGATCCTGCGAGGCTTGATCGTCTGCATACATTTTCGCTGCGCACTGCTGCGCAATTCCAATTTCGTCCATGCTCTTTTCCAGGGTTAGTTTTCGAGTCCGCCGAAACGAGTGAAGAATTCCGGTATTGGCGGCGGCAGCGGGCCTTCGGCCGTTTCCATCTCGCCGGTCATATATTCATCTGCCGGCTTGCAGACAAGCTGGTAAAGATCGCGACATAATTCATAGGCGGCCGCGCCATGCCAGCCAGCGGGAAGCAGCTCTGCCGGGAGCAACGGGTCGCGTAACAATATCCTGCGGTATTCCTGAATCAATAACGTGCGAATCTGGAAAGCCGTTCGGCCATCACACGGACTGCTCTTTTTCAACGCTTGGAATACCGGCGTATATTGATGTACGAAATCCCTGTAGCGATCATCTATTTCGTCCAGGTTCCAGCTCTTGTGTACCAG
>QNFK01000439.1 GCA_003645495.1 Gammaproteobacteria bacterium | reverse complement strand
TCCAATCCCAGACACCTACCTTAGCTGCCGAAGTGGCTAATCTATTTCTTTCCACACTCACCCGCAATGTCTCTTCCATCTGCTCAAGATGCGATTCCAGCTCCTTAATCCTTTGTTCCAATTCTTCATAGGTGGGTTTTATAGCCATTAGAAATTTCTCCACATTCTAAAAATGGAAGATATAGGGTAAAGTTAGTCTACAATAGTGGGCAGATCGAAAAGGGATATTACCGTTATATAACTGTTCGAGCAATTTGGCTTTTCTGAATTCAATTTCCTCGGATTTTCTTTTTCAATGCGGCCAAGAACCGGCGCGACAAAGCTGCCAATATAGAGTTCACTCTTTAGCTTCGGTCATATACAAAGCCACATTCATTTTGGTGCGATTAATTTATTTTTTTGCAAATTATTTATTACAGCCTTGATCACATCATTGATGATTTGATCTTTTGAGTCTTTGCTCCATGTTTTTGATTTGCCGGACCAGATGAGTTTTTCCGTTTTTACATCGTATAAGTTCGTTTCCAATCGGACAGTAGTACTTGTGCTTGAATAACCCGGATCACTGTACCGGCTGCTATAAAAACCGTAAAAGCCTCTATGCGTCGAACCGCTGCGTGTGTAAACATCTTTTTCTTCTTTGCCGATCAAGTGCGTGATGATCACAGCATCATTCTCATATTGATCGACAGCATTTAATATCATCTCTTTTTTCAATTCCAAATTTGCAGGCATAGGTATAGCTTCTTCGCTTGAGACAGCGTCAACTCCAACTGATTTTAGGTGGGCAACAAACCTTTTCTCAAAAACCCGCCGATTATGTTCATTTCCCGTTATTGCAATTACAAGAATATCAGACACGGGCTTCCCTTTATAGGCATCGTCAATCTGATTTTGTGTGATTTCGGTCCCGGTGCAGGAAATAATCAGAAAAACAAAAAAAAGCAGATAGCCAAACCATTTAACAGGATTTTCTTTCATCAAACTCCTCCTAAGGGATTTTTAACCAAAAAACGGCTCACTCGCGACTCGCTTTCGGCTCGGGATGAAACAATGAATAGACAACCGGGATAAGTACCAAAGTGATCAACGTCGATCCTGTAAGGCCTCCAACAACCGCCCGGGCCAGCGGCGCCTGGGCGTCGGATCCTTCACCGATGCCCAGAGCCAGCGGAAGCAAGCCGAGGATGGTTGTCAACGTGGTCATCAGAATCGGCCGCAATCTGCGACGGCCGGCCTCGGTCAGGGCATTGCGCGTGGGCATTCCGCCGCGAACCAAGCGACCGGCCTGATCCACTAAAAGGATCGCGTTGTTTACAACGATCCCCCCCAGCATAATGCAGCCGATGTAGGACTGCACATTCAGCGTCGTCTGCGTGGCAAACAACGTCACCAGCACGCCGACCGCTGCCAAAGGAACGGAAAACATGACGACCAGCGGATCCCGTAACGATTCATATTGACAGGCCAGCACCATATATACGAGGACCAACGCCAGCACGAGAGAGATGACCAATTCCCTGAAGGCCTTTTGCTGTTCTTCGAAATTGCCGGCGACCGTCAGGTCGTAGCCGACGGGGCGTGGAATTTGATCCAACAGCGCCTGCGCGTCAAGAGCCACAGAACCCAGATCGCGCCCCGCGACGTTGGCGCGGACCGTCACCCTTCGCTGCTGGTCTTTGCGGTCGATCAGAATCGGACCGCGGCTTGCTTCGGACGTGACGACGTTGCGCAGCGCCACCTTTTCACCGGATGCAGTTGTCAGCGTAAGGTTGAGAATTTCGTCTAAGGAGCGTTTCTCGGCATCCTTGAGCTGCACCAGAATACGATAGGAATTGCCCTCCGTTCGGTACTCGCCGGCTTTGGAACCGGCCACCGCGGTTTGCAGGAGCTGGGTAACGTCGCGAACGCTCAGACCGAGATCGGCGACTTTGTCACGGTTCACGCGGATTTCCTGCTGGGGTATGCCGGCTTCAAGACTGGTCTGAACGTCTGTGATGCCCGGCACATCCACAATCAACTTCGCAACGCTCCCGGCCAGAGCGTCGAGCGTGGCCAGCTCGTAGCCGCGGATCTCGATGGTCAGCCCCTCGTCACCGCCCAGGAGTCGTTCCAGAATAAACTGACCCTGCGGCGCCCGAACACGGATCTCCATACCGGGGATGCTGTCTACCAGTCGACGACGCAGGTCCTGGGCGATTTCCACATTGGAGCGTTGGCGTTGGGCGGCCGGTAGCAGAGATATGCGCATTTCACCCTCTGAGCCCGCGTTAGCCCGCCAGCCGGAGGCGCCGACACTGACCACCGACGCCACGGCCTCGGGCACGGCCGGTTGAATGATCTGCTCCATTATGCGTGTCTGCCGATCGACCAGCTCGAGCCGGGTACCGATTTCCATCTTACCGGATACGCGAACCTCGCCCTCATCACTGGGGGGCAGAAATTCGCTGCCGATCAGGGGCAAAAGCAGCAGACTCGCGCCGAGCACGGCAGCCCCCGCCAAGACGGTGACTAGGCGATGGCCCAGGACCCAACGCAACAAATCCAGGTAAGCGTTTTCTAGACCCGCAAAGACGGCATTGGCAGCGGCCGCCCAGCCGTTCGTTCGAGACGCCGGCTCCCTGAGGCGTTGTTGGCTTGACGTCAGGAGCCTGGACGCCAGCATGGGCACCAGAGTCAACGCCACCGTCAGAGAACAGATCAGCGAAAAGATT
>QNFK01000438.1 GCA_003645495.1 Gammaproteobacteria bacterium | reverse complement strand
AGACTTGGCTGACTGGCCGCAGCGGTACACGAATACAAGCGACGCGGTACAATGACACCGGGAACCGTGCAGTTCGAATTGCGTTGAAATCCGAAATAGCATTATTGATGCCACACGGGGCCTCGGGCACACGCCTGACAACACGAAATGAATAGATCGTGTTTTTTTGTTCTTTCCAAAAATAATAAGAAAATAAGAAATGCTTAACATAATTTTAAAAATTTTCCGATTCGCTGTGCTGCCTGCATTTTTACTAGTGCCTGCCGCATTCGCTGACGTCTTGCGTGACCATGACAACGGTCCGTTGACCGGGATTTACGGTATCCCCGACAGCACCGAGGGCGCGCACCTGCTTCGCAAAGGGGAGCATGCATGGGATTTTTCAGTGACGCACGCAAGCCACTCAGTTGATGATCTACGATCGACAGAGTCTCTGTATCTTGACGGGGAGACGTCCCGGATCGAATTCCGCTACCGGATGGGAATCGGGGAAAAGATGGAGCTTGGCATCGAACTGCCTTATGTTCGGCATCAGGCTGGAGGCCTGGATTCGGTAATTGATTCCTGGCATGACATTTTTGGGTTACCAAGTCGACACAGGCCCGGGAGAGCGCAGGACATACTCGACTTCCGCTACTCAGACGCCGCCGACATGTCCATAACCGTCGACCGCAATTCCAGCGGTATTGACGATGCCCGTTTATTTGGCGGCTGGCGACTTCTTTCGTCGGAAAAACATCAACTGGCGTTACGCTTTGGAGCGAAGTTCCCTACAGGCAACAGCAGCGAACTACATGGTAGCGGCGGCACGGACCTGAGCCTGGGAATTGCCGGCGATGTGACGAGTCTTTTTGACATCCCGCGCCTGAACGGTTTCTACAGGGTGCACGCCATCCATATTGGCGAACCAGATTTGCTGGCAAATCGCTACGAAGAGTGGGTGAGTTTTATATCTACAGGTATCGGATTGCAGGTAAGCGAACGAGTTGAACTGCGGCTGCAAGGGGCGTCCAGGTCGGCGATGTATCAATCGGAAATCCGCAGCCTTGGCGGCAGCGCCACAACGGTTACTTTTGGTGGCAATATTCGCCTCTTCAGGAATTATGAACTGAGCCTTGGCATTAGTGAGGACGCGGACGTGGAAACCGCGCCGGATGTAGCCTTCCAGGTAGCACTACGCTATCGCGACATAAAGGGACAGTGACCCTAACTATGCCGGCATAGTTAGGGTCACTGTCCCTTTATCCCTCGATCATCACCTGCGTCGGTTTTGCTCCTGCATAGCTTCAACGCATTCCGGGAGATCATCAAACATTCTCGGGCGTATCGAGCCGGAAAGCGTTCGCCCACCATCGCCGTAGTCAGCGTTAAATCGCTCACACCAGGCAGGGTCATGGCTCTTGTCTTGCTTGCATTTCGCAATCTCAGCGTCTCGCAGCGGCGCAATCATTTTTTCTCTTGCTTCATCGCAGCGAAGATCCAGATCCGCGATACTCATCTTCGTAATATCAATTTTCTCAAATACCGATGGTACCTCTGCCACCGGCTGCTTTGACTGGTTTTTGTCAATCTCTTGCGAAACGGTAGCGGGCTTGGCAACCGGCGGAGCAGGGGCTGGTGCAGGCGGAGACTTGGGAATAACAACGGTCTCGGTCTCCGCTGTATTCTCCTCGCCCGGCGGTGCATCACTGAAATGAACAACGCCGTCCTCGTCCACCCATTTATATACTGTCTTCTGGGCATAAGCACTCACACAAACGGCCGTGAGGACTATGGCAACAGCTGCTATCTGGCGAAGTCTCTTGAGTGTCATTTTTGTACCCCTGTGTTTCCTTGCACCTATGCCTCAAGGGACGTCGCAGCCTGCTTAACACCCCTGCCGATGAACACGAGCGCCCAGCCGCTGAATACCATCTTGATGCCAAACAAAACGCCAATCGCCCATGCACCAGAAAGCGGAAACTGGCGCCAGAGCATCATGCCGAGCAGCAAGGTAATTATTCCATTGAACAACATCCATCCCCAACCGTCGGCAGGCCGGAGATGCAGCGACATGATCAATTCACCGAGTCCCGCGGCAACCAAGTAGGCTACCAGGAGCAACGTAATCGACGCGAGACCGGCAACCGGCTGAGTCATCATGAACGAGCCGGCTACGACCATTAATGCACCAACTAAAAAGGTCAGCAACGCCCTGCCAAACGCCCCGGCCTTCAGCGCGAGGAAGCATTGGCCGACCCCACCGAAAACCAGTGATAAACCGACCAGTATTGTTATGGACAACCCAGCGACCAGCGGCGATATCACTGCGAACGTGCCGGCAACAATCAGAATGACACCGCTAATAACGGCAAGTTTTGCGTTTTCTTTGATTCCATCTATTAATCCCGATGGCGAGGCTCCCAAAGGCTCTGTCATGACATTCCTCGTATGCTGTTTTTTATTGTAGTTAGCTGGAAATACTGCGCCTATCGCAGCTACTTTACTAGTCAAAAGCCCGGGTATCACAGACACCGCCGGAAAACCCCGAATACATTATGTAACCGTAGGTAAGGGGACAGTGACCATAACTATATCGGCATAGTTAGGGCCACTGTCCCTCTATCCACGTTTATACTGCAGTTGTTTATGTTGGCTACCCGGTGCGTCCTCGTTGACAAGCCGCACGTACGTGACCGTATTCCTTGGTTTGATAATCATCGCAGCTATTGGCGTTT
>QNFK01000437.1 GCA_003645495.1 Gammaproteobacteria bacterium | reverse complement strand
CGCTGGCGCCGTCGGAACGCGTCCACGACGATCAAAGCTGACGGCTAGGGTACCGGAAGCCGCCAAAACATAATGTGCCGCCAACTCAAAGGGAATGGCCGGGTGCAAGGCGTATTTTTTCGCGCCAGCACCAGGGATGTGGCCGCTGCATTGAACCTCACAGGGCACGCAATCAATTTGCAGGATGGCGCCGTAGACGTCCTTGCCTGCGGTGCGGCTGACGCTATTAATCAATTGCTGGAGTGGCTGCGGCACGGGCCGCCGATGGCGACGGTTGCCAGTGTTGAAGAGATTGTTGTCAGCTGCGCAAGTCCGGATCGATTTACGACCGGCTAGTCGAAGTCAGGCTCGAAACCACTTGAGCCGCAGCTTGTCGAGTACCTTGTTTGGATACTTCCGTTTGCCAAGACTGCCGTTGTACCGACCAAGCGCTCGATTGAGATCATCCTTCTCAATTTCCATATAGTACTTGAGGATCGTGCAGCCGAAACGCAGGTTGGTCTCGATATGCATCAGGTTGTCGCCGGAGCGGCCGATCTCGTCCAGCCAGAATGGCATGATCTGCATCAGTCCGCGTGCGCCTGCAACGGAAATAGCAAAGCGATCGAAATTGCTCTCAACATCAATCACCGCCAGGACCAGCTCTGGTGGCAAATCGGCACGGGTGGCCTCGTAATGAACGTTGCGTAATATCTCGATACGTTCCTGCGGGTCCACAACCTGTCGCTGGAGTCGTGCCGACATGTCCGTTAGCCAGACCTGTGCATCGAAGCGGTCGCCGAAGCTGTCCGTTTCGCTGGCCGCCTGTCGCAGGAGTTTGATCAACGTCGGATCAGGATTCTCCTGCGTCGCTGCGGGCAGCGCCAGGGCGAGCAATAATATGGTTACTGTCAGTGCAACGGGTCGCATAGGTATCCCGGTAATAGCCGAACTTTGGCAGGTCCTAGCTTACTTTTGACGTCTCCAGCATGTTGAGAGCGGCGTCACGCTTCATCATACGCGAGTCGTCATCGCGCCTGTGGCGGTACTCCAGCTCGCCTGCGTCCAGTCCGCGTTCACTGATAACCAGCCTGTGCGGAACGCCGATCAATTCGGCATCCGCAAATTTTACGCCAGGACGCACGTCGCGGTCATCAAACAATACCTCGATGCCCTGATCTTCGAGTTCGGCGTAGAGCGCTTCGGCCGCCTCGCGCAGGCGTTCGGAGCGGTGCATGTTGATTGGGATCAGGACAACATCGAAGGGCGCCAGCGGCTCAGGCCAGATAATGCCATTCTCATCGTTATTCTGTTCGATTGCAGCACCGACTATTCGAGTGACGCCAATGCCATAACAACCCATGGCCATCGCAATGTCTTTTCCGTTCTGATCCTGGATTGTCGCCTTCATCGCCTCGCTGTACATCGTGCCGAGCTGGAATATATGGCCAACTTCAATGCCACGATCAATTTTCAATGTTCCCTTGCCGTTTGGTGTTGGATCACCTGCAACAACGTTTCTGATATCGAGCGTTTCCGGCAGATCCAGATCGCGACCAAAATTTACGCCGGTGTAATGCATCTCAGATTCGTTTGCGCCGCAAACAAAATCAGACATCAGCCGGGTTGCATGATCAAAGTAGACGGGAATGTCGAGCCCGATCGGACCGGCATACCCGGGTTCGCAGCCAGTTACTTTACGTATGGTCGCCGGGTCTGACATGGTCAGCGGCGATGCTACGCCCGGAAGCTTTTCAGCTTTGATCGCGTTCAACTCGTGGTCGCCACGAAGTGCCAGAGCGACCGGCCCGGATTCGCCGTCTACGATCAGTGTTTTCAGCGTCTGCTTCGCTGTCACTTTCAGCAATTGTGCCAGGTCATCGATAGTTTTGGTGTCGGGTGTATGCACCTTCTCGAGATCCTGTGACGCCGCTGCCGGGTCACCGTCGAGCGGTGATATCTCAGCTGCCTCTACGTTGGCTGCGTAGTCATCGTCTTCGCTCCACGCGATCGCATCTTCACCGGAGTCGGCGATGACATGAAATTCCTGCGAGCGCGAGCCGCCGATTTCACCACTGTCTGCGTTGACTACGCGAAACTTGAGGCCGAGTCGCTCGAATATCGCTGTATAAGCCGCGTGCATGGCCTGGTAGCCTTCCTCGAGTGACTCCATGTCGACATGAAATGAATACGCGTCTTTCATGATGAATTCACGGGCGCGCATGACGCCGAATCGCGGCCGGATTTCATCACGAAACTTGGTCTGAATCTGGTAAAAATTGATTGGCAGTTGTTTGTAGCTGCGCAGCTCCCGTCTCGCGATGTCGGTAATGACTTCCTCATGCGTAGGGCCGAAACAGAACTCGCGTTCATGCCGGTCATGCATGCGTAGCAGCAGGTGGCCATACTTATCCCAGCGGCCCGATTCCTGCCACAGTTCTGCGGGCTGTACGGCCGGCATGAGCAGCTCCAGGGCGCCGGCGCGATTCATTTCTTCACGGACGATATTTTCGACTTTGCGCAGAACGCGCAGCCCAAGCGGCATCCAGGTGAATAACCCGGAGGCGAGACGACGTATGAGACCTGCCCGCAGCATCAACTGGTGGCTGAGAATTTCGGCCTCCGCAGGAGTTTCTTTTAAAGTTGTTAGTCCAAACTTGCTAAAACGCATGTATATTCTGATCCGGTTATTGTTGGCGAGCGTATTCTACACGAGTGTCCGGGTTTTCGATCTACTG
>QNFK01000436.1 GCA_003645495.1 Gammaproteobacteria bacterium | reverse complement strand
TATTCAGAACCTGGATCCGGCTCCGACCTGGCCTCTTTGAGTACCAAGGCGGATCGGGATGGCGACCACTACGTCATTAACGGCACCAAGACCTGGACCACCCTGGGCCAGCATGCAGACTGGATATTCTGCCTGGTTCGCACCAGCTCTGACGTCGCAAGACGGCAGGAAGGCATCAGCTTCGTCTTGATCGATATGAAAACACCCGGTGTTTCCGTCAAACCCATCATTACAATCGAGGGCGATCACGAAGTTAACGAGATTCACTTTGAGAATGTACGCGTACCCGTGGACAATCTGATTGGTGAGGAAGGCAAAGGCTGGACCTACGGCAAAGTCCTGCTGCAGCACGAGCGCACTAACATCGCCGGTGTTGCAAATTCGAAGTATCGCCTCGACAAGTTAAAGGCGAAAGCTGGCAGCTCTGTTCACGGCGGCACCCCGTTGCTCGAAGAACAGAATTTCGCCCGCAAGATTGCGGCGCTGGAAATAGAGCTCAAAGCGCTGGAATACACCGAGTTGCGCACGCTTGCCTCGGTCAAGGTTGGCAAGGCACCTGGTCCGGAATCATCAATCCTAAAAATCAGGGGCACAGAAGTCCAGCAAGCACTGGACGCGTTGTTGGTTGAAGCAGCCGGCTACTACGCTTTGCCTTATGTTCCCGATCAATATGTTCTCGACTTCCCTGATGACGCCAGAATTGGCAGCGGCGGTGAAACGAAAACTTCGTTGCAGTATTTCAATAACCGCAAGGCATCAATTTACGGCGGCTCGAACGAGATACAGAAAAACATTATCTCGAAACACGTGCTTGGCCTTTAGGAAACGGAGCGGCAAACAATATGGATTTTTCAATCAGTGAAGAGCAGTCGATGCTCGCCGACAGTGTCTCGCGTTTCATCGATAATGATTACGATTTTGAACGGCGGCAGAAAATCGCTGCAAGTGAAGACGGATTCAGCAAAGAGTTGTGGCAGACCTTCGCAGAACTAGGCTGGACAGCAGTTCCGTTTGCCGAGGAAGACGGTGGTCTCGACGGTGGACCGGTCGAGATGATGCTGATGATGCAACAATTCGGTCGCGGACTGATGGTCGAACCGTACCTGGCCAATATCGTTCTCGCCGGCGGCGTGTTGCGGCGCACAGCCAGTGCAGACCAAAAAGCGAAATGGTTAGCACCACTAATCGAGGGCAGCCTGCAAACCGCCCTCGCCTTTGCCGAACCACAGGCGCGTTTCGATATAGCCAACATTGCGACAACCGCTGTCAAGGACGGTGCCGACTTTGTACTGACGGGCAAGAAGTCACTGGTGCTTAACGGTGGCCATTCTGACCTGCTGATTATCCCGGCACGCACCAGCGGGGAAACCACTGCTGAAGATGGCGTAACGCTGTTTGCAGTAGAAGCAAGTGCTGCCGGTGTGAGTATGCAATCATATGCCACCGTCGATGCCCTGAATGCAGCCGACATTGAACTGGATAACGTTAAGGTCAACTCCGCTAACGTTCTTGGCACAGTAGATCAGGGATACGCAGTCCTGCAGGACGTCATTGACGAGGCGACGCTGGCCGTATGCGCTGAAGCCGTCGGCATTATTCGTACGATGCATGACAAGACAGTCGCGTACACCAAGGAACGAGTGCAGTTCGGCGTGCCCATCAGCAGCTTCCAGGCACTGCAGCACCGCATGGTTGACACCCTGGTGTCGGCGGAACAAAGCCAGTCATTGCTGATGTGGAGCGTCATGCTTAACACAGCCGATGACCCCGAGGCCCGCAAGTCGATAAGCGCACTGAAATACCAGATTGGAACGGCAGGTATTAAAGTGGCACAGGAAGCTGTGCAGATTCACGGCGCCATGGGTGTTACGTGGGAGCTGGATATTGCTCATTATTTCAAACGCCTCACCGCAATCGACCTGATGTTTGGTAACGCCGATTTTCATCTGGACCGGTTTATTCAATTATCGAAGTAACGCTGCCCAGGCTGGGCGCCTGAGATGTTTTGCCATCACCATGTTCCACCGACTGAATCTGTCTGACGCCAGACCTCGTGAATGGGTTAAGATTTGCCGATGACTGACTGGCAGGCATCCGGTGTAATTACGATCACCACCGACTTCGGACACAAGGGCCCGTTTGCGGCCGTCATGAAAGGCGTCATCCTGAGCCGATTTCGCGCTGCAACCGTAGTCGACCTCGCGCACGATATCCCCGCCCACTGGCCACCCGAAGCAGGCTTCTGGATCAGTCGGTCGTACCAGTACTTTCCACCAGGGACAGTCCACGTTGCGATCGTCGACCCGGGTGTCGGTACAGAGCGCGAAATAATCTTAGCCAGTAAGAATGGTCACATTTTCATGGCGCCGGACAATGGCCTGCTGGCACCCTTGCTGGAAGACGCCGACCAGGTTTGCAAACTGGACAATGAAGTCTTGCCAAATCTCGGCATCGAAACACCAAGTCTCACATTTCACGGCCGTGATATTTTTGCGCCGTTGGCAGCCGAGTTTGCTGCCGGCCGTATAAGCCTCGACGATGTTGGCATTGAGATCAGCGACTGGACCCCCGGTTGGCTGGAAGAGCCGGAAGTAACGAACGACAGCGTCCACGGCATCGTCGTCACTGTCGATGCATTCGGCAACCTTATAAGCAATATCGATCAATTATTAATCAAGGATTTCAAACAACCGGTCGTGAGCCTTGCCGGGCACAAGTT
>QNFK01000435.1 GCA_003645495.1 Gammaproteobacteria bacterium | reverse complement strand
GGTGTGTCCACGTTGTCTGCCAAAGCCCTTCACTTCACTGACCGTCATTCCCTGGACGCCCACTTCACTCAGCGCGTTTCTAACATCATCAAGGCGAAATGGTTTAACAATTGCGGTAACGAGTTTCATGCTTTTGGATCCTGTGTTTCGTGATTCATAAACTCTGCGCGAATCATAAGAATACGGTGCCACCGTCAACCATAATGGTTTGTCCGGTTGTCAGTTTACTGTGATCACTACCAAGATATAACACAGCGCCAACTATATCCTCTGTCTCAAGCGGTTTTCGAATTGCCTGTTGCGACATAGTAACGTCAACCACTTTGTCCCGCTTGTCGCCAAATACTTCGCCGGTCGCGTCGGTATTGACGACATTCGGTGCCACGGCATTGACGCGGACGCTATACCGTCCAAGTTCTCGCGCAAGTCCACGTGTTGCACCAATTACCGCCGCCTTGGAGGCAGTGTAGTGCAATCCATTTGGCATGCCATAGGTCGCCGCAAGTGAGCTGATATTGACGATCGAACCGCTTTCCTGCTCCTTCATGGCCGGAACGACGGCTTTGCAACATTGCCAGATTCCCTTGACGTTCACGTTCATCGTGGCATCCCATTCGTCTTCGTCAAGTCGGTCGAATGGTACGAAAGACAGGCTGCCATAAAGCGCCGCGTTATTGACCAGAACGTCAATTCTGCCAAATTTATCCAATACTGCCTGCGCCATCTCCCGCGTACTCTCTGCGCTCGTGACATCTGTTTCTGCCTGGATGCCCGCAGCGCCTTCCTGCTCTATGATCGCCAGTGTTTCGCTGCAGTCTCTGAGATCGTTGACGGCCACGTTGGCACCACGGCGCGCGAATTGTCGGGCGTACTCCTGACCCAGGCCGCGCGCGGCGCCGGTCACGATGACAACTTTATTTTTGAAGTTCATTATCTGGTTCGTCGGTGATTTGGGTTGCGCGCTATGCTATCAATCCTGCCGAGCCTGTGTACAGGTTCCTGCAGCAAGCTTGTCAGGCTGCTGGCGGGCAGTTATCGTCGTTCAGAGGCACGCCTGGCAGATTATCGTAATTTAAATAACATGTTGATTTATAATGAATATTTTATCAATCTCTGAGCGCCTCCGGGAACGGGACGGATTGTATTATTACGCTGGCGCGGTTTTCTATGCCATTGCCGGATATGTTGCCGGATTGGCGGGATTATTTGCTGACAGCGTGCTTGTGAATATTGGCGCAACTTTGCTGCTGGCCCATGCCATGACCATTGCCGCCTACCTGATTCATGAGTGTGGCCACAATCTCATATTCAAGCGTATCGGTGACAATACGACGCTCGGCCGGTTTCTGACCTGGCTGTGCGGGGCTGCCTATGGCACCTACGAGGACATTCGCTACAAGCATTTTCGACATCACGTAGACAATGATGATGTGGTCTGGTTCGACTACGAAAAATTCTTTGCCGATCACCCGAATGTTCTCGCGCTGTGCAAGTTCCTGGAATGGTTTTATATTCCGGCGCACGACCTGATCATGCATATCATCATGATTTTCACGTCGTTCATCATTCCGCAACGCAGAGACCAGCGTCGACGTAATGTCATGGTAATTGTCATCCGCGGTGGAATTTTTCTTGCGTTGCTCATCTATTCTCCGAAGGTGGCGATCCTTTACGCCGTCGCCTATATGTTGATGATGACTGTTTTACGATTCATGGACAGTGTGCAGCACGACTACCCTTACAGTTTGACTTTGTTTGAATTCGACAAACCGGAGCGTAAGGGTAATTTCGAATGGGAGCAGGAGCATACGTTCAGCAATCCGCAGTCCTTAGGGCTCGAAGTTGCAAATTGGCTGACACTGAATTTCGGTTTCCACAACGCACACCACGCGGACATGACGGTGCCCTGGTATCGCCTGCCGGCCAGGCACCGGGAGTTATTTGGCGATGACCCGGCGACGGTAATTCCACTGTCTGCTCAATTGAAAATTTTTCACAAGCAGCGGGTGCGGCGGATAGTTGGCAATCACGAAGGGCCTGAGCCCTCCGGCAAAGAGTTCCTGCTGGCTGCACAACGGGCCGAAGTCTATGGCGGCAACGCGGCATCATTTCTAACCTCGTTCTGACCCGGTAGTCATGCAGAGTCTCAAAATTTTTCAATCGTTGTGGGCGATGGAGTTACGCAGCCCGGATCAGCCCGAGCGTTCCCATGAGGAGAGCTTTCGCATGGTTGCGGAGGCCGGTTATGACGGTATGTGTCTCGACCCTTCGGTCGAGGAAATCGGGGAATTTCGCACAATCCTGCCGTACTTTGACCAGTTCGGACTTGCATCCATGGTCAACGCATTTCCCTACAAACAGGAAGACATGCTGCCGCTTTTCGACCTGGCCAAAGACGCGAACGCCTGCCTGGTGAATATTATCAGCGGCGTTATGCCAATCGAGCCGGCTGCTGCAGTACCCGTCATAAATCGCTGGATGCAGGAAGCGGCAGATTATGATTTTCCGCTGCTTTTTGAGACACACCGCGACAGTCTGCTCAATGATTTGTACTACACGTTACAAGTCATGGACCTCGTGCCGGACATGCGGCTATGTGCAGACTTGTCACATTTTGTCGTTGATCGCGAGATGCGTGCTCCTGTCACGGCAACGGATCAGGCCTATATCGACAGGATATTACAGCGCTCCGATTGTATGCAGGGCCGGGTGGCAAATCGCGAGCAGGTGCAGATTCAGATCGAAT
>QNFK01000434.1 GCA_003645495.1 Gammaproteobacteria bacterium | reverse complement strand
TAATGCGTACGAAGACTGGAACGTTGATATTGGGATTCGCTCCGGCCTGCCAGGCAAGGCGCAGATAGGCAAGGGCATGTGGTCGAAGCCGGATGACATGCTGGAAATGATGGAATCCAAATCAGCACATCCAAAATCCGGCGCCAACTGTGCGTGGGTGCCATCACCGACAGCGGCAACCCTGCATGCGATGCACTACCATGATGTCAGCGTAAATGAACACCAGGAAAATTGCGCATCCAGGCAGCTCGCAAGTCTGGATGAAATACTAACGCCACCATTGGGTGACGTCGCATCGCTGGATGAGGCAGTGATCCAGGCAGAACTCGACAACAATTCACAAAGCATCCTGGGCTACGTCGTACGCTGGATCGATCAGGGTATTGGCTGTTCTAAAGTGCCCGACATCAACAACATCGGCCTGATGGAGGATCGCGCTACGTTACGCATATCCAGTCAGCACATTGCGAACTGGTTGTTGCATGGCGTTTGTACGGAGCGGCAGGTTGTCGAAACGCTGCGCCGCATGGCGCGTGTTGTTGATACACAAAACGCGGGCGATGAGGCGTATACAAACATGGCGCCCTATTTTGACAGCAGTCTTGCATTCCAGGCTGCGTGTGACCTGGTATTCAAGGCAATCGACCAGCCAAACGGTTATACAGAGTTGCTGCTGCATAAATATCGGAAACAAAGAAAAGAACAGCTCGCAATCAGAACCTAGTAAAAACGGGAGATCCCCCGGCAAAGCCTGGGGATACTTACTTTTTCTGAGCGGTTTTCACCATTGTTTCGCGCATTCGTTGCATGACGACGGCGCCGGATATAAACGTGATCGCGGCTATGACCCAGATAGCTGCAGTGACACCAAATATGTCCGCGACAACTCCGGCAATGACCGCGCCAAATGCATACCCGA
The DNA here is from genome assembly GCA_003645495.1 of Gammaproteobacteria bacterium. Lineage (GTDB taxonomy): Bacteria > Pseudomonadota > Gammaproteobacteria > Steroidobacterales > Woeseiaceae > SZUA-117. Next base: position 1,830 of record QNFK01000434.1, on the reverse strand, counting down.
GATCACGCCACAATCGGTACACACCGACCGATGACGCTCGCCAGGACGGATGAGCCACATCACCAATTGCAGCGAGCAATGTCGGATAAACCATGGCAGTGCCGGCGCCGAGCATCACAGCGGCTATTGCAAACTGGTAAAATTCGTTGAACGAAGCGATTGCAGCAAGGCCCAGAGCCTGCAACCACATCCCCCAAACAATAAGCACTTTACGACCGATGCGATCAGATAGTGCGCCGGTAAAAAGCTGGCCTATACCCCATACGCCGGGGTAGATCGCAGCCAGCCAGCCGATTTGTGCTAATGACAGGCCGGACAATGCAAAATAGATCGGGAACAATCCCCATGCCATGCCATGCCGTCGTTCAGGTTGTTTACGAGGCCGGCCTGGCTGGCAGACGACAAATTGCGATCTGTGAAAGAAGTCTTTTGAAATATTTCTTTCGGCGTTGGGCGGTCATCCTCAGCGATATGGGGATGCAGGCTTGCTTCCAGTTCTGCATGTTGTTTGGTTTCCCGGACCAGGAACACAGACAAGCCGAGTCCGATCGCCACGAATCCCACGCCCAAATAAAATGGCTGCGGACGCAATCCCCAGTTGCTGGCGACATAGCCGGTTGCAAGTGCGGCGCCGGCAACTGCAAAGTAGCCGGCGAATTCATTGAGCCCCATTGCCGTGCCACGATTGTCTGGCCCTGCAAGGTCAATTTTCATGATGACCGTCGTCGACCAGGTCAGCCCCTGACTTATACCGAGCAGCAGGTTTGCCGCGATGATCCAACCCCAGGTAGGTGCCCACATGAGCAGGAAAGGCACCGGTATGGCGACTATCCAGCCAGTGATCAATATCGCCTTACGCCCGTATACGTCAGAAAATCGACCCGCAAGGTAGTTGGTTAATGCCTTGCTGACCCCAAATACAGCAATGAAAGAGAGAATTGCTGTGCGTGCCGCGAGCATGAATTCCTGCTCTGCAATCGCTGGCAGAATACTGCGCTCCATGTCAACCATTGCGCCAACAAACGCATTGACGACGATCAGGAGCGTGAATTGTGCGAGGTTTGCTTTCAGCCCGAGTACGGGTTGATCGCTTTTATCAAAACTGGTTGACATTGGCCCTGCTTCAAATCCTAATATCGTCCCGGCTGTCGTTTGACAGCCGGCAGAGACCAGAGAGACTGTAAATGAGTTCACCGCTGGAAGTCGACTATTATACCGACGTTCTCTGCGTTTGGGCGTGGATAGCCCAACATCGCATTGACGAAATTGAAAAGGAGTGGGGCGAGAGGATTCGCTTACGACACCACTGCGTCAATGTATTCGGTGACACTTTGAATCGTATTGGCGACAAGTGGTCCGATCGTGGTGGTTATGCAGGATTTGCGGAGCACGTCGAAGAATCTGCGGCTCCGTTCGAATTTGCACCAATCAATCCAACCATATGGCGTGACGTGCGTCCATACACTTCTGCAACTGCACACATGGCCCTGAAAGCAGCCGAGCTGCAGAAATCAGCAGACGATGCCAACAAGCTTGCTGTCGTACTGCGCAAAAGTTTTTTTGTTGAGGCACTGGATATCGGCAGTGTGCAGGTTGTTTTGAAAATAGCCGGTGATGCCGGGTTCGATCCAGTTGATCTGGAATCAAGAATCGAATCCGGACAGGCTCTCGCAGCGCTGGTGGCCGATTACGAACGAGCCAGGGAGATCAGCAGCAAGGGCAGCCCATCCTGGGTGTTGAATAATGGCCGCCAGATACTTTACGGCAATGTTGGCTATCGCATACTCAGTGCAAACATTGAAGAACTATTGAAGAGTCCGGTGGATGAAG
>QNFK01000433.1 GCA_003645495.1 Gammaproteobacteria bacterium | reverse complement strand
GAACGAGTATCCGGCTGCTGGCGAGACGCAAAAGTCGGCATTTCGTGAGCTTCTGGCAGTACCGGATCCGGAGCTGATCGGTTATCTGTTAGGCGGACAAATTCCTGTCGATACCCATATCGCTAATGTCGTTAGCCGTATTCAAAACAGAGCTGGTCCCTAGCGAAGGTCTGCGCAAATTCGTACTGTATTCCGGCGTTGCAGCACTACTGGCAGGCATCGCCATAATCCTGTATCTACCTTTGCCGTTATTCCTGCGTTGCATAATTTGCTTCGTCTGGATCGCTGATTGTGTACGCGAGCTAAGACAAATACGGCGCGGTTCGGCCCGCATAAGCCGTTTGCAGCTGGATGCCAACGGCGACGTTTTCGCGACCAGGCCGGACGGCCGCAGTGAGACTGTGGTGTTGCTTTCCGGATCGCTGGTTTTGTCGCGCCTGGCCTGGTTCAGGCTGCGTTTTACGGATGGCTGTATCTGTGCCGAGCTTATGCTGGGCGACCCGATAAGCGATCCTCGCTGGCAACGGCTGCAGCTGATCTGGCAGCAAAGCCGGATGGCCTTTGCGTTGAAAAATCGTCACCCTGTTTGATAAGTCTAAATAAGGTATAACTATCAAATAGTTATGATTTCTGTACTGTTGATCTTGTGAGTCGTATTGGCCGAGTTACCACTCAGTCCGGCTTATCTACGCCAAACTGGCGAATCATGCGGGCCAAGCTGATACCATCAGCCGCTTCGGTCAACACGGCCGGATAATGGTGCAGTGCACCGCCGACAGGGAGTCTGGCGTATTGGATACGGATCACAGTTTCGAGCACAAAAAACAATGATTTATGCGGTTTTCGACGAACTTTCCGGACCGCTCCCGGTCTATCCGGGAGTTAGTCGGCTATGTCGATCCCTGAACGGGGGCGACGCGTATGGCGAGTGAGCCCACCGATGCCCAGCTGGTCCGGCGAGTCCAGAAGGGAGAAAAGGGTGCATTTGACCTGCTGGTACTGAAATACCAGCATAAGATCGTCAACCTGGTGATGCGTTATGTACGAGACCCTGACCTGGCACTGGATATTACACAGGAGGCTTTTATCAAGGCCTACCGTGCGCTGCCAAGGTTCAGAGGTGACAGTGCGTTCTATACCTGGTTGTACAGGATAGCGGTGAATACGGCGAAGAATCACCTGGCAGCGCAGCGGCGACGGCCGATGGATGTCGAGCTGGATTTGCAGGACCCGGAGCAATACGACCTGCATGCGAAGCTCAAAGAGACGGATACGCCGGAAGGATTGACGCTGGGCCGTGAATTGCATGCGATTGTGGAAAAGGCGATTGATGGTTTACCGGACGATCTGCGAACGGCGATAGTTTTGCGAGAGCTCGATGGAATGAGCTACGAAGAGATTGCACAGACAATGGATTGTCCGGTTGGCACTGTACGCTCGAGAATTTTCCGGGCGCGCGATGCGATTGGCAAGAAGATTGGAAACGTAATTGATTGATTTTTTATAGTGTAGCAACGGGCCAGGGCCTGCTGATGCGCTAACTATTTGCTAAGGATTTGAGGGCTGCGGCCCGCTGCGGGGATTTATGAACGACGCGTTAAGAACACAGATTTCGGCCTTTGTTGACGGCGAATTGCCTGACAACGAATCGGAGATGTTATTGCGCCGCCTGAGCCAGGACGCGGCTCTGCGAGCGCAGGTGGCACAATATCTGGCGATCGGCAGGCTGATTCGACAGGATGTAGAGGTGCCGGGAATGGATGGTCTGCGCAATCGAATCGCCGCGGCGCTGGGCGACGATGTAGCTCCGGTGGAAGAGGAGCGGCAGCGTGTTGTTGGTTCCAGATTCATGACGCCTGCGACCGGTGTAGCGGTTGCCGCAACTGTCGCTGCACTTGCATTGGTTGGCCTGAGCCAGCTTGATGCATCAATCGATTCGGAGGACCTTGATGGCGCTGTTGCAATCGCTTACACGGAGCCAGCCGTAGAACAGGCTTTGGCAAATCAGCCGAATCAGCAATTGCTGGAGTATGTCCGGCGTCATGACGATAGCTCCTCTGACCTCGGTACGAATGGTACGCTTACCCGTATGGTGACGTTCGAACTTCGTGAAGGTGAGTTGGTGGAGATTGAACCAGATCAGCATTTGCAACCGGCAAAAACGGAAGATGAGGATAAGGTCGATAGCGAATAAGACCAACAAGACGTTTCTTTATGAGTCGAAATAACAACAACCTAAGACAGGCATCTCTTACGATTGGCCTGATGTTTGCTGCATTTTCAGCAGACGGCCTGGCGCAATCGAGCCCGGGTGAATGGCTCGACCGCATGACTGATGTGGCATCAGGCATGAGTTACGAAGGGACAGTGATTCGCAGCCAGAACGGAACTTCGGACACGCTTAAAGTTGCGCGTAAAATTGTTGATGGCGTCATCAACGAACGGCTGACAACCCAGGAAGGCAATGGCCTGGAAATCATTCGCGTTGGTAACGAGGTACATTGCATTCTTCCCGACAAGCAGTCGGTGCTGGTCGAAGAATGGAACAACCAAAGCACATTGTTTTCAGCGTTACCAGGCAGCGACCTGCGCTACGCGGCGCAATACGATGTATCGCTGGTGCGTGAGGACCGTGTAGCGGGGCGTTCAGCTGTGATGCTGGCGATTCGTCCGCACGATGAATATCGCTTTGGTCACCGCATCTGGCTCGATCAAAAGACTGCATTTCCGTTAAAAACACAATTAATTGATG
>QNFK01000432.1 GCA_003645495.1 Gammaproteobacteria bacterium | reverse complement strand
TCGCCGTTTACCCAAGCACGTCTTGTGTCGTACGATCATAGCGGAATCGTCAGACCGATGAATTTTCTGACAGAGAATAAGGTGTCAGATATATTTGTATTAGTCGAGAAATAAACCTGACACCTTTTTCCATCTATAGCGAAGAATCGAAAGGGAGAGACGATGTTCCGCAACCTTGGTAAAACTATTTTGCTCACGTGCGTTTTTGCGACTGGCCTGGCGCATGCGCAGGACCCCTACGTTCGTCCTTCCATCGATGCCAGGGAGCAACTGGCCGATAGTGCGGGTGTTATCCCGCAAGTGTCTATCGCTTTGACCAATGCCAATGTGGTCAACGTACGCAACGGTGAAATACTGTCTAACGTTACGGTGACGGTCAAAGACGGCAAGATTGCCTCCGTTGGCACGGATCGGCCGCCAGCAGATACCGAAGTCGTCGATTTGCGCGGCATGTATGTAACACCCGGGTTTTTTGAGGGCCATTATCATGGTGGCAGTATGGCATCGGCGCAGCGAGCACTGGTGTCGGGTGTGACCACCGCCAAAGGTGCCAGCGTTCGTGGGTATATGGACGTCGCCATCAAGGAAATGGTCAAGTCCGGCCAACTCGTCGGCCCGGATATCCTGGCGGCCGGTGTGTACGTGACGCCTGAACTCGGCAACAGCGATGCCATCCTGGCAGATCCGCGGTTGTACAAGTACGCGAACAAATCGCTGCACGGCGAAAATGCATTAAGAGATGTCGTCAGGATCAACGCGGACCGGGGAGTAGACTGGATAAAGACGCGTTCCAGCGGCCTGTCATCCCGTACAGGTGGTCCCGATGCGCTGGCGCAGGTTTATAGCGACGCCGAACTGGAAGCGATCGTTGATGAAGCATCGAAGTTCGACATACCGGTGTCCTGTCATGCGCACGGCATCGAAGTGGTCATTGCCGCGATCGAGGCAGGTTGTGCCAGTGTAGAACATGCGTCCTACATCAACGAGGAAGGTCTGCGCCTGATGAAGGAAAAAGGCACGCTGTGGATACCCACTTATATTTCCGTTACAGGTTTTCAACTGCCACATGATGACTACAACACGCCGATCGCACGGCAGCGCTGGCCGCACCTCGTTGAAAATTTGGGACGGATGATTCGTAAGGGGCATGAGATGGGGATCACCATACTGACCGCGGTTGATTCGGGTTACGGGCCGGAAAGCGTTTACCGCGTATCGGGTGAGATCAATGCCTTCATCGAGTTTGGTATGACACCGCTTGAGGCATTACAGGCCGCGACCATCAAATCTGCCGAGGCCTATGGCCTGGACGATGAAACAGGCGCGGTCGAAGCGGGTCTCGAGGCAGACTTGCTGGTGTTTGACAGGAATCCACTGCAGCAGCCCACCGTGTTGCACAACCCGCTGGTGGTCATCAGTAACGGGCGCATCGGGCTGAATCGGCATGTCGGTGCGGGCAGGGTGTTGCCGAATCACTGAAGCGCCTTGATTCCTCTATTCTCTTCAGTCTGGTTCGGGCGTTTATCGCAAAGCAGGATTACGGATTCGAGGAAAGAGGCTTCGGAAAACTTCCGCACACAATAGTACGGCCAACATTGGATTATCTTTATTATTCGATAATACTAGAAATATCGTTGACATGTTTCTCAGCGAAGTGTATCTTCCAGCTATGAAACTTGAAGAGGCGGCGAAACAGCTTGAGGCGCTGGGTAATCCAACCCGGCTGGCCATCTACCGGATCCTTATTCGGCGCGGCCAGGATGGTTGCCCTGTAGGTGAGATCAGGAAGAAACTCGAGGTCCCGGCATCAACGCTTTCGCACCACATCGCCAAGTTGGTGAATGCGGGACTCATCACGCAGGAAAGGGACAGTCGCAGCCTGTTTTGCAAGGCGGACCTCACAAACATGGATACCCTGATGACATTCCTGGCTCGTAACTGCTGTGCAGAAGAGTCATGTTTTCAGATCGCCAGTTAGCAGGCGTTTTTTTAATTTAATAATTCGATAGTTCTAGTATAATGGAGAATAATATGGTTTCGAATCAACCCGGTTGTGAGGCGGTCGATAATGCATACGCCGCAGGGAGCCCGGAGAAGCCCCAAAGTGACCTCATTGCCTATCTGAAAACAATCGACAGGACCTGGCTTTTTATCGGTCTTGTTTTCCTCGCAATCGCGATTGGATTGCCGTCACATCTATTAGAGAGCGTCCGGTTCACAGTCGTAAATCTATGGAGTATCGCTCCGTTCTTGCTGCTCTCTGCAACCCTGGCGGGGTATCTCGAAGCAGCAAGCGCCGATCGGTTGATTGGCAAGGTGTTTTCCGAGCGTGTCGTCCTGGCTATCATTTCAGCCGCCGTTTTCGGCGCTCTGTCTCCCTTTTGTTCATGCGGGGTTATTCCTCTGATTGCGGCATTGTTGGTAGCCGGTGTTCCTCTGGCGGCGGTGATGGCGTTCTGGGTGGCCTCACCGATCATGTCTCCGTCCATGTTCGTGGTCACTGCGGCCGGTCTCGGCGCGGAGTTTGCCGTCGTGAAGATGTTCTCGGCCATCGCGGTTGGGTTGTCTGCTGGCGGATTAACGTTACTTTTGCAGCAAGTGGGCGTATTCAGGAATCCCTTACGATCCTCTCTCGTGTCATCCTGCGGCGGCGACGATCCTGCGCAGAAGATCAAGAATGCCGCAACGGCGTGGCGGGTCTGGCAACATCCGGAGCGTGTTGAAGTTCTGTGGCAGAAGACGTCGGCCATGGTG
>QNFK01000431.1 GCA_003645495.1 Gammaproteobacteria bacterium | reverse complement strand
TGTCGTAATAGAATTGTGAATCCGTACGCAGGAAATTCAGGAAGTCGTCAAAGCTACCAGAGAATTCCAGCTCATCGATGATCAGCTGCATTTCATCCCTGATACGTTTCACTTCTGTCAAACCAAGGCGATGAACTTCATCTGGTGTCATTTGCGTCGTGGTGAACGAGCGGACGCGATATTCGTAAAACGCCTCACCGTTGGGTAAAGAAGATGCACCAATACTGTCGCGACTTGCGGGTAAATATCTATCGTCAAAATATCGACTGAAGCGCCGATATGCAGGCACGATGGATTCGTCAATAATTTTCTTAGCTGTTTGCCTGATACGTTCCTGGTCCTCGGTACTGATGGAGTCCGGCATTTCGGCGAACGCAATATAAAAAGGGCTGCTTTCAGGATCCTCAGTGAGTTGCGAGCTGATTTGGTCAGGAATACGCTCCATCAGGATTTTGGGTGGCATATAGCCAGTCTTCCGGCCTTCTTCCTGCAGCTCCATAGTCTGTTCGATAACCGATTCGACGCGTGACATCCTGACCAGCCAATCCTCGTAATCCTGGACTGTTGCCAGTCGAACCGTTTCCGCCGTGGATTCGAGTGACTGCACACCGCCTCGCTGGCTCATCGGCATCAGGTAGTTTTTGTACTGGTAGCTGTCTATGTCATCTTGCAGTTCGCGCCGGAAAAGGTCGTAGTTCAGTTGATCGGCTGCAGACAGCCGCGATGAGTCGATTGCGCGCAAACGCCTTAAGAAATCTCTTTGCTCGGTGTGTCGTCGTTCATATGCCGCAAGGCTAATGTCGCCCCACTGGTCATTATTGCGACGATCACCGAGGCGCGATGCAAACACGGGGCTTTCGACCAATTGCCATTCCCAGGCTTCGGTCAACAGGGTGTTGAAGTCCTCAGTCGGGCCGGCCTGGGCCGAAACGCCCACAACCAGTAGCAAAATGCTTGTGGCGACTCTGATTCTCTGCATTTGTGATCTCCTGACAGCTGCACGCATTGTTGCCTTCCCCAAAGCTGCTGGCAACCTCAGGGTGACTTGGCTATCATGGCGCGCACTAATCAATAGCGTTGGCAGAAGAGACCTCTTTAGCAGAGGCGCCGAAGGCGCAACACGCTCGGAAACGCTCAGGCAAACGGACTGGAAACGCTGATTAGCTCTGGAGAGCGGCCGAAAAGGCCCACCGAAGGGGTATGCGGTAAGCAGAAATTACCAGCGATCTCTCAGGTATCAGGACAGAGGGGCGACCGGTTCAGCTTCGATGAGGCTGGCCCGGTCGCCCCTTTTTTGTGAGTCAGAACAAGATCGACCGGAGCAAGCAAATGGGGAAGCAGACACCACTGTATGCGAAACACGTCGAGGCGGGCGCGCGCATTGTCGATTTTGGCGGCTGGGACATGCCGCTGCACTACGGCTCGCAGATGGAAGAGCATCATGCAGTGCGCAAGCATTCCGGGATGTTCGACGTATCGCACATGACCGTGGTCGATTTGAGCGGATCGGGCACGGCAGAATTTCTGCGCAAGTTGCTCGCCAATAACATCGACAAGCTGAAAGAGCCGGGCAAAGCATTGTATAGCTGCATGCTCAATGCCGAAGGCGGTGTAATCGATGACCTGATCACCTATTACCTCGCACCGAATCGCTATCGCCTGATCGTCAACGCCGCGACTCGCGAGAACGACCTTGCCTGGATTAATGCTCAGGCGGACGGGTACTCCGTTGCAGTCGTTGAACGAGCAGAGCTTGCAATGGTTGCCGTGCAGGGACCTGAGGCACGCGATATTGCCGCAGCAATTATTGAGGATGAGTGGCGCGATGCGGCGCTGGCATTGAAACCTTTCTATGCATTGGAAGCTGGTGACAAATTCATCGCGCGAACCGGCTATACCGGCGAGGACGGGTGGGAGATTGTAATGCCAGCGGCAGAGGCCGCCGGGTTTTGGCAGCAATGTATTGACGCCGGTATTCAACCCTGTGGCCTTGGCGCGCGCGACACGCTGCGGCTCGAGGCGGGCATGAATTTGTATGGCACAGATATGGATGCAACCGTATCGCCGCTTGAAGCAGGCCTTGGCTGGACCATCGGCTGGGAACCCGGGGAGCGTGACTTTAACGGCCGTGGTCCGCTCGGTGAGATGCGCGCGAACACGGATAAACAGAAATTTGCGGGCCTGTTACTCGAGAGCAAAGGTGTGTTGCGCAACCATCAGCGCATCGTGGTCGAAGGCCTGAATGACGGCGAGATTACCAGTGGCGGTTTTTCGCCGACGTTGGGGCGATCCATCGCTATGGCACGAATACCAGCGGGTGACTATGAGCGTGCTCAGGTGGAAGTTCGCGGACGGCTACTCGACGTACGTGTTGTGAAACTACCGTTTGTGCGCAATGGAAAAATACGCATCGACGTTTGAATACGTCAACGACTTTCGGTGATCGAAAAAGATTTCGATTGAAGATAAATACAAGCTTGTACAGTGGAGAGGAACAATGAGCGAATTGCCAGGCGATCTTAAGTACACCAAAGAACACGAGTGGTTGCGCCAGGAAGAAGATGGCAGCGTCACAATTGGCATAACCGATCACGCGCAGAGTGCGTTGGGTGATCTCGTTTATGTCGAGTTGCCGGAAGTTGGGCAGGATGTTGAGAGTGGCGGTGAAATGGCCGTCGTCGAATCAGTTAAAGCGGCATCAGATGTTTACGCACCGATCTCGGGAGCCGTACTCGCGGTTAACGAAGTGTTGTCTGACGATCC
>QNFK01000430.1 GCA_003645495.1 Gammaproteobacteria bacterium | reverse complement strand
GGCGTTGTAGTTGCAGTCAGCGCGTTCAATCACCCACTGAACCTGATCGTGCACCAGGTGACGCCAGCGGTTGCGACCGGTTGCCCGGTCATTGTGAAACCAGCGGGTGATACGCCGCTTTCATGCCTGAGGTTTGTGCAATTACTACACGAAGCGGGCCTGCCCCCGGCCTGGTGCCAGGCAATAGTCACCGACAGCAACGCAACTGCCGAAGCGCTTGTTACCGATAAGCGAGTCGGATTTTTCAGCTTCATTGGCAGCGCAAGAATTGGCTGGATGTTGCGCAGCAAACTGGCGCCGGGTACTCGTTGTGCCCTGGAGCATGGTGGTGCAGCACCGGCTATATTGTTGGATGACTTTGAATTCGACGCGACCCTTTCCTCCGTCCTCAAAGGCGGCTTTTACCACGCAGGCCAGGTATGTGTATCGGTACAACGAGTATTTGCACCGCGAAAGAGTGCGCGCAAATTTGCCGAAGCACTCGCGACCGCAGCCAAAAAATTAGTGGTTGGCGATCCGACAAACGATGCAACCGAGGTTGGGCCGCTAATCCGTGCAGCAGAGGTCGACCGGGTTGCCGATTGGGTCACGAAGGCGGAGGCAGACGGCGCCGAATTACTTTGTGGCGGCGAGCGCCTGGAAAATAATTGCTATGCACCAACGGTGTTGCTCGACCCGTCAATAGATTCACAGGTCAGCACGATGGAAATTTTTGGCCCGGTCGTTTGCGTCTATTCATACGACGACATCGACGCGGCAATCGCCCAGGCTAATTCCCTGCCAGTTGCGTTTCAGGCAGCCGTATTCGGCAAGAATATTGACCAGCTCATGCATATCGCCCGACAGATAGACGCATCGGCCGTCATGATCAACGACCACACGGCGTTTCGTGACGATGTCATGCCTTTCGCCGGGTTGCGTGAATCAGGACTTGGTGTTGGCGGTATTCCACACACGATCGCCGATATGCAGATCGACAAAATGATGGTCATAAAGTCGGCCGGATAGAAACCGAACCGGCTGATTAACTAGTCTGTTGGCCTTGTTGGCAGAGGAACGTTACACAATCCTATTCGTTTCGCAGGATCGACAAACCACCCTTCTGCGCGATACCGGCGTGCTTCTATCAGCAATCGAAATGTCTCGGTGTCAGTGCGCAACAGTTCGATAGCGAGTCGCTCGTCTTCGGGCAGCCCGGTACCAAAACGAATCGATTCAATCAGCACTTGCTCCGACTCTTCTTCATAAAACCCCAGGGGTCCGGTACCTCGCGGTAGTGTGCTCAGGCGCTCAATGCCGTGCACGACTCGTCCGACAAGCGTTACATTGCGATCAAGGTGTCGCGGTGCATGGCCGGTTACAACATATAATTCCGCGCCGTTGCCGCTACGTGGTGAGTTCGCCCGCCCTACTCCAAGTGCACCGTAACAGTGTGTCAGCCAGATACGACCCTCCTCTCCATCTCTTCCGGTCGCGAAGCCGGACGAAAAGCCGACTTCATTCGCGTAAGCATCGCGACTATCGAGGGCAGTGAATGCCAAACCGCCGGCATCGCGATAAAACTCGGGGTCCAGCATTTCTGCAGCATCGCCCAAAGATCTCGCGTCCTGCGAGCCACTTTTCGGATCACCCCACTGGGCAACGTAATTATCCTGAGAACGAACAATTGCCAGGCCATCAAAATACTGTTGGCTGACCAACATGCGAATATTTGCGATATGCGCAGGTGCAAATTGTGGCGCCAGTTCGAACACCACCAGGCCATCACTCAGTTGCATGTAGAGCGTGTTATCCGGATCAAGGCCGCGCCAGTCAGAATCCAGGGACGCTTCAAGCACGCCACTCGTGGTCGGGCGATCCTGTGCGGCGGCAAAGCCCACAGAAATCGCCGCAATCACGACGACGATGAACCTGGTGATCAGAGTTCCAGGAAGACGGATAGCAATACGACGATCAGAATTGGCGGGATGACGAATCGAATCGTGAAGCGCCAGATCGTGAACAGCAAGCCATCCGCAACATCGAGTTCGTCAAGCTTCAGTGCCTTGGGCACCAGCCAGCCAAAGAATATTGCCGACAAACAGCCGCCGACCAACAATAGATTATTCGCCGCGAGGTGGTCCAGCGCATTGAAGATGTTCTTGCCTTCATACGATGGCACGAAATCCAACGGGAAATAGTTCGACCATTTGCCAAGTGACATTATGGAGAAGACCCCCAACAACCAGCCGGCTGCGGCAACATAAAGAACGCCTTTCTTGCGTTCAATTCCCCAGTGTTCGTCTACCCAGTTAACGACGCCCTCTGCAAGACCAATACAGGAAGACAAGGCTGCCGAGATCAGCAGAATAAAAAATATCGAACCGAAGAACTGGCCACCAGGCATCTGTCCAAACGCCAGCGGCAACGTCTGGAAGATCAACCCTGCGCCACTCCCTGCGTCCAGCCCGTATTGAAATACCAGCGGGAAAATCGCGAGCCCGGCTACCACAGCCACGCCAGTATCAAGCAGAATCACCGCTGTCGCTGAGCGCACAATCGAAAAGTCTTTTGGCATGTACGAACCAAAGACAACCAGTGAGCCCATGCCTATACCGATTGAGAAAAACGCCTGGCCGATGGCCAGCATGGCAGTGTTGAACGTCACTTTGGAAAAATCGGGTTCTAGAAGAAACTTGAGCGCAGCCCCCATATCGCCGGCAACCATTCCATAGATCACCATGATGATCAGGGTGACAAACAAAGAGGGCATGAGAATCTTAACT
>QNFK01000429.1 GCA_003645495.1 Gammaproteobacteria bacterium | reverse complement strand
CTGGGATGGTGCAAATTGATCTTTAGTGCAATAAATGTCATTTCGCGATTGACCTCTCCGCATTCCGTAACTGGTCAGGCGAACTGGCCGCGAATGCTAACCATGATACGCCGGACTCAACCTGTGCACAGCATCAACCAATACCCCAAGATGCTCAGGATCAATATCCGGCGTAATACCGTGCCCTAAATTAAACACATGCCCCGGCCCGTTACCATAGCTCGCCAACACATCCGCAACCCCTTGTTCAATCACTTCCGGCGATTCCCGTAACATGGCCGGATTCAGATTACCCTGCAACGCTACCTTATCTCCCGTGAACTCACGCGCCTGATCAAGATCAGTAGTCCAGTCAACGCCCAACGCGTCACAACCAGTAGCCACCATCTCCGTCAGCATGGAACCCGCACCCTTTGTGAAAAGAATGACAGGAATTCTTGCACCGTCTTTTTCGCGCTGCAAACCGTCAATAATGCGTTGCATGCCTGCCAGCGAGAAGCGACGGTAGTCATCCAGTTCGAGCGCTGCTCCCCAGGTATCGAAAATCATGATCGCCTGTGCGCCGGCATCAATCTGGGCGTTCAGATAGTCCGTAGTCGTCGCCGCTACCACATCGAGCATGTGCTCCAGCAGCGCCGGATTTTCAGCCGCAATACCTTTTATTTTCGTGAATTCCCGGCTTGAGCCGCCTTCAACCATATACGTGCCCACCGTCCAGGGGCTGCCGGCAAATCCAATCAGGGGCACCTGACCGTCGAGTTCGCGGCGAATCAATGACACCGCATCGAATACGTAGCCGAGTTTGTCGGCGACATCCGGCACCGCGAGGTTTTTAATTTCGCTCTCTGTAGACACCGGATTGCGAAATTTTGGTCCCTCGCCGGTCTCGAAATAAAGACCGAGACCGAGCGCGTCGGGAATCGTCAATATGTCGGAAAACAGAATCGCGGCATCGAGTTTGAAACGGCGCAAAGGCTGCAGGGTGACCTCGCAGGCGAGCTCTGGATTCGAGCACACACTCATAAAATCACCTGCTTTCTCGCGCACTGCTCGATACTCGGGCAGGTAACGTCCTGCCTGGCGCATGATCCAGACTGGTGTGCGCGACACGGGCTCGCGCAGCAAGGCACGAATCAATAAATCGTTCTTTAGTGGTGCAGTCACGTCTCAGAGCTCCGCCATTGTTGTTGCGATGGTTGTTTGTATTGCCTCGGCGGCCGCCCGCGGGCTTTGTGCATCCCGAATCGGCCGACCGACTACGATGTGATCCGCCCCGTTCCTGAACGCTTGTTCGACGCTAACCACGCGCTTTTGATCGCCGCTCGGTTTGTTGTCAACCGGGCGTATCCCCGGAGTTACCACCGACAACTTCGCATCGACATGCTCACGCAGCTGCGGTACTTCCAGTCCGGACGATATGACGCCGTCACAACCTGCTTCGAAGGCGCGCCTGGCACGGGACAGAACCAGTGCACCTACGTCACATTCAAAACCGAGGTCGTCCAGATCTCCACGATCGAGGCTCGTCAATACGGTGACGGCGAGAACTTTCAGGTTGTCACCCTTGTTTTCTGCAGCGGCCTCCATGATCGACTGGTTACCGTGTACGGTGACGCAGCTTGCGCCACGGTCTTTCAGTTGCCTGACTGCAGAACCCACTGTTGCCGGAATGTCGAAGAATTTGAGATCCGCGAATACCTTCTTGTTGCGCGCCAGCATCCAGTCGAGCAACTCGAAGTAGCCGCCGCTCATCATGAGCTCGAGGCCAAGTTTGTAAAATACCACCGAGTCGCCGAGTTCGTCGGCAAGGGCGCGAGCCTGGTCACAGTCGGCGACGTCCATGGCGAAAATCAGCCGTTCGTTGTTGGCTATTGATTTAATGGTCACACTTAATTACCCAAGGTGGTTGAATTCGCCGCGCATTCTATCAATTAAGTCGATCGTATTCTGCAATTGCGAAACGATCGGTCATGCCGGCGATATAATCGGCTACTACGCGCGCCTTTTCAGTTGCGGAGCCATCGTCAACGCTTGCCCGTGCTGCGAAATCCGTCGGCAACTGCCCAGGATCGGCCATATAGCGATCGAACAGCACTTCAATCATCGCTTTGGCCTCATCGGTCATTTCGCGAACCTTGTCGTGTCGATACAGCTTTTTGTTAAGAAATTGTTTGAGTGAGGTATGCATTGCGAATACTTCCTCACCGAGCGCCACTATCGGCTCCGGGTGCTCACGAACGTCAGTGATCGAACCCGGTCCGACTGCGTCCAGACGTTGCTGCGTATTGTCAATCAGATCCGTTACCACTTTGTTAATCATGCGGCGGATGATTTCATAGATCAGGCGGCGGTCTTCAAGTCCCGGATAGGTTTTCTGCACATCGAGATACTGCTCATTAAACAGTGCCTGCTCGCGCAGATCATCGAGGCTCAGTAGTCCGGCACGAAAACCGTCATCGACATCGTGATTGTTATACGCGATGGCGTCGGCAATGTTCGCGATCTGCGCCTCGAGGCCCGGCTGCTGGCGATCAATAAAGCGCTGTCCTATCGCTCCAAGCTCGCGGGCGTTTTTTGCCGAGCAGTGCTTTAGAATGCCCTCGCGCGTCTCGAATGTCAGGTTCAGGCCCGGGAAACTGGCGTACTTTTCTTCAAGCTCATCGACCACACGTAACGACTGCAGGTTGTGCTCGAAACCACCGAAATCTCGCATGCGGGCATTCAGTGCGTCCTGGCCCGCATGGCCGAATGGCGTATGGCCAAGGTCGTGG
>QNFK01000428.1 GCA_003645495.1 Gammaproteobacteria bacterium | reverse complement strand
TACATGCGAGGAGGGTTCGGCTTTGGGTCGGAAGAACGCCGGTAATCGCTGCACCATCTTACGCATGAAAGGTTTGCCGGAAAGGGCGACGACCAGCTGGTTGCGTGGCGCAACCAGGCCAACCCAAAAATTGCCATTTCGGCCATTAGTGATGTTGTCCGGAAACCCCGGCAGGTTGTCGATGATCACTTCACTCTTGCCGGCATCGGGCCCGGTAAGCCAGTGTCTCCAGATGCGATAGCTGGTAGTTTCATTGACCAGCAGGTAACTCTGGTCTGCGCTGATGGCAACGCCGTTAGCGAAGTTGAGATCATCCATCACAATGGTTGTTTCAGCGCTAATCGGGTCGTAGCGATAGATGCGCCCGTGAGCACCGTGCTCGAGAACATCCAGCAGGCTGGCCTCGTATGTCCCTCCCGACTTCATGGCACCGAACTTTGAACTGGCATCGGAGAAGTAAATCATGCCGTTTTCGGCTACCGCGACATCGTCGGCGTAGGTGATGGGTTCTCCCTGATAGCTGTCAGTCAGTACTTCGACGCTGCCATCCGGCGACACTTTTTGCAGGCCAAGAAATGAATTGGCGACGAACAGGTTTCCCGCTGCGTCGAACTCCATCCCGAGTGGCCGACCGCCTGGTTCCGAAAATACTTCAATGTTGCTCCCGTCCGGCGCCATTCGAATGATGAGCCCGTCGACGGTAACGGTGTAAATCATGCCGTTGCGATCGGCAGCCACGTCTTCTGGTCCTTCGTGCTCGCCAAGATCAATCAGTTGCGCTTTTCTCAACCGGTCATTTGGCTCGAATGGATCGACAAGGCCGGCATTTTGCGGTGCATCCCAGGCTACTGGCTCAATCGGTACGGGCCAGAAGAGCAAATACAACACTGACAAGCCGGTAATGCTGGCAAAAATTTTAAACTTCATGCCTGCTTAGTCGTTCTTGCCAATCATGCGCAGGAATTCCGCGCGTGTGCGTGCGTCTTTGCGAAAGGTGCCCAGCATGCGGCTGGTCACCATTGATACGCCGGATTTGTGTATGCCACGGGTTGTCATGCATTGATGAGTCGCATCGATGACGATGCCGACACCTTTTGGCTTCAGGACGTCCTGGATGCAGTTGGCGATTTGTGCGGTCATTTTTTCCTGCACCTGGAAACGCCTTGCGAATGTCTCGACCACGCGCGCCAGCTTGCTTATGCCGACGACTTTGTTATTGGGCAGGTAGCCTACGTGCGCGACACCAATGATAGGTGCGATGTGATGCTCGCAGTGCGACTCGAAAGAGATATCGCGTAGAACAATCATTTCGTCGTAACCTTCGACTTCCTGGAAGGTTCGCTGCAGAAATTTTACAGGATCGTCCTTGTACCCGCTAAACCAGTCCAGGTAGGCATCGACAACACGCTTGGGTGTATCGACAAGGCCCTCACGTCGGGGATCTTCGCCAGCCCACAACAATAATCTTTCGACAGCTTCTTCTGCCTGTTTGCGACTCGGTCGCTTGGGTTTTGGGCTTTTCTTCGCTTTTTTTGCCAAGGTCTTTCGCCTTTTTATTTCATCCAGCAGTGATATTACGGCAATGTTTCTGTGCCTACAGCATTTCGAGCCGATTGATTTGCACAGCGGCAGATTTAGCCAATAGTTGCTGATCCACTGGCGCTCTGGATGAGCAAGCCGCTAGCCCGGACTATTCATGAATTGCCGCGATGATTGCGCAGAGATTTGTTTACACACGGGATTTTCCGACCGAGCGGAATACCGGGTTGTATTCCCGAAAGAGGAAAATTCCGTGTGTAAACAAAGATCAAGCAAGGGCGCGAGCATATTCGTGAATAGTTCGGGCTGGCCGAATGGATAACGTAAAAAACGCGCTATGACTGGCTGGTTGCGACCCTGGCGGGCCCGGTCGGGCAGCCAACACCCGTGCCGCCGATGCCGCAATAACCCTGTGGGTTTTTGGCGAGGTATTGCTGGTGGTACTCCTCGGCGTAAAACAGCGCTGCCTGTGGCGCGATTTCCGTTGTAATGGCACCGAATCCTGCCGCGCTGAGACCGGCCTGATAGGCCTCGCGAGAGGCGTTTGCGGCAACCTCCTGGTCGTCACTGTTGGTATATATTGCCGAGCGATACTGGCTGCCGATGTCATTCCCCTGGCGCATGCCCTGGGTTGGATCGTGATTTTCCCAAAAGATCGTCAATAGCTCTTCATAGCTGATTATGGCGGGATCAAACACGACCAGCACGATCTCGGCATGCCCGGTTTGACCGCTGCAAACCTGCGCGTAAGTGGCGTTGGGAATCGTGCCGCCGGCGTAACCGACCGCTGTACTGTAGACCCCCGGCGTTTCCCAGAAAATTCGTTCTGCTCCCCAGAAACAACCCATGCCGAAAACTGCCTGCTCCAGTCCTGCCGGGAACGGTGCCGTCAGCCGATTGCCGTTGACGTAGTGCAACTCGGGCACAATCATCGTTGTGCTGCGTTCAAAGGTCTGGTCACTCATGACTTGTTGCGCGCCGCATCAGTGTCGGTTGCCTCATAACGGCGCCCGCTGCGTGGTGAGCTTACAACCCCTTCGGCACTCAGAAATCGAACCGGAATGGATTGTGTATTGCCCCATGATGCCGCGCGGTAAACTGCGAAATGCAAATGCGGCATCGTGGTATGACCGGTATTTCCGGACAGGGCGATTTCTTGTCCGGCAATCACTCGTTCTCCAACGTCGATTAAAGCGCCGTCCTTTTTCAGGTGGTAGTACTCTCCGGTCGTGCCAT
>QNFK01000427.1 GCA_003645495.1 Gammaproteobacteria bacterium | reverse complement strand
CGTTATGCAGATGCTTCAGCAGCAAACGTTAAAGCGGCTGGAGTAGACGAGGCCTACATAGCGGCCTGCAATGCACAGGGCTTTTACCCCGCAGCCTATTACCCGCATAACATTCACTTCCTGTGGGCCGCATCGAGTATGGAAGGACGTAGCGCCGTTGCCATTGAAGCGGCGCGCAAGGTAGCGGCCAACGTTCGCCTGGAAATGATCGATCAGTTTCCAGGCGTGGAGTTCTTCAACACAATTCCGTTGCTCGCCTTAGCTCAATTCGGCCATTGGGATGAGATTCTTGCAGAACCACAACCACCGGAAAATCTCGAATTCTCGAATGCGATCTGGCACTACGTTCGCGCAACCGCGTATGCCCGCCAGGGGGATCTCGACGCAGCAAGAGCCGAACATGAGAAATTCACACCGTTGCGCGATGCCACTGACGTGACATTCCTGGACACAATTTATTATCCGGCAACCATGCTGCTCGGCATCGCGGATGAACTGATCCTCGGTGAAATTTCGATGGCTGAAGACAATTTCGATGACGCAGTTGCACATTTCCGGCTGGCCGTGAATACCCAGGACAAACTCCCGTACACCGAACCGCCTTTCTGGTACTACCCGACCCGGCACTCACTTGGCAAAGCGCTGTTAAGTGCCGGCGATGCAGCGGGAGCCGAAGAAGTTTACCGGGCCGATCTCAAACAATACCGGCGCAATGGCTGGTCGATGTACGGCCTGATCCAGGCACTAAAAGCCCAGGATAAAGACACGACTGAAATCCAGGAACGTTTCGATAAGGTCTGGGCACAGGCTGATGTGACGCTGACGGCTTCGCGGTTTTAGGCGGGGTGTAGGAGCCCGTCCTGACGGGCGATATCGCTAGACAATTGTGATCTTCTGGATTCCTGTGCGCGAAATATTTGTGCGAGTGCGGTTGGTTGAGCATTGCAAACAATTCAGGGCATGTTTTCAACATGCCCTGAATTGTTTGTCGCCCGTCAGGACGGGCTCCTACCGGGTGTTTTTTAGCTTTTCCTGGACGTTTGAGTCACGACCGAGGTCAAGAATAACGACCAGGTCGCCCTCCTTTGCCCACTCGAGCGCCGCATCGAATGACTCGCTCTCAGTTCGAAAATATCTGATCTGTTCTTCACGGGCACCGCAACTCAGTAACTCATCGCGAATGATCTCGAAGACTTTGCCAGGTGCCCGACCACGCGCATAACTCTCCAGCTCGGCAACGTTCACCATATCGAGCCCGATTGACCAGGCGCTCCGCGCCAGTTCCTTTATCTGCTCGTCAGTCCGGTCTCCGGCCTGGCCGAAACACAAAGATGTTCGCTTGGCAGGAATTGCGCGCGCCATGGCAAAGAGCGCCTGCATCGCTTCCGGATTGTGCGCAAAATCGACCAACACTTTGAAGCCGTTGACCGAATGTAGATTGCTGCGCCCTGGATTTGCATCCTGCGACATTGTTGTCAGCCCGGCACTGATATCCACTAGCGACAAACCCAGCTTTTCAGTGAGCGCCGCAGCAGCGAGTGAGTTTGCAATGTTGTGTGCAGCTGCTGCAGCCAGCGTAATTGGAATATCACGGGCTGCGCAAATAACTTCCCGTTGCGACCCTTCAAGTCGAACGAGATTTTCACCTGAATACACGAACGCGACACCGCCACTTTCGACATGCGCGCAAATTATTGGACTGCCGTCACTCAAGCTGAACCAGACAATCGTTCCGTCGAACTCTTCGGACTTCTTCACCAGTAATTCGTCGTCGGCATTGAGTATCAAATAACCCGCCGCGGCCACTGCGTGACTTACTACCCACTTTATATTCAGCAATTCTTCGAGACTCTGTGACCCGAAGTCGCCAAGGTGATCCTCCGCTATGTTGGTTATCACTGCCGCTTCCGCCTTACTGACTCCCAGGCCGCGGCGCAACAGTCCGCCCCGTGCGGTTTCCAGTATCGCGACGTCCACGTCTTTTTGGCGCAATATCATCCTGGCGCCACCGGGACCCGACCAGTCATCGCGATCGATGATGCGATCATTGACCGATATCCAGTCCGTGCAACTCAGGCCGACGTTTTTCCCGGCCAATTGCAGCATATGTTTTACGATCCGCACGGTGGTTGTTTTGCCATTGGTGCCGGTAACGATACCTACCGGGATATCATGAATTGCAGGCCAGTTCACCGCGTCAGGTGCCGGTAATTCACGAAACGGCCAGCATTCAGAGCCACTGCCAAGACCCACGGAGACATCGTCGTCGTCCCAGAGAAACGACTTTTCGTTCGTGATTGCAGCCTGTTCGAGTGCCATCAATGGCGGATTGATTTCCTCGGCGATGGCATCTGATATTTCTGTCACTGTCGCTGAAAAATCAGGCGCCGGTGCGTCATTGAACTCTGTGTCGCAGCATGCCCAGGCCCACTCGGCAATCGAGGATGCCGCATACAGTGCATCGATCGGTGCAGAAAAGGCGATACTGACACCGCCAGCGAGCCGGATATGGGTAATTGATTCATTTTGCCAGCCAACGGCGTCCAGCATGACGCGCACCTGGTTTTCGCAATAGGGAATCAGGTGGTCCGCCTCTGCGGCTGTACAGGAGACATCCAGGATAGCGCTTTCTTTGTCCCACAATACGTTTGGACCGGTAAGGCGCCTTGCTTCGAGGAATTCCATCAGCGGTATTTACCGGACATTCAGTCGCCGGTTTCCCTCGCGATGCGCACACCCCTTTCGTCGCTGATGATATCCATTTCATCATCGAGGCTGAAT